>JBOGIQ010000078.1:0-20194 GCA_050742535.1 Vicinamibacterales bacterium
ATCCCGACCCACTGCTTCAGGCCGGCCGGCGGCGCCGGACGGTTGTCGAGCGGGATGATCCGCGCGTCGTGGATCATCTCGGTCAGGATCGTGACGTTCCCCTGACCCTGAACGACGTGATAGGTGCTGTTGTAGCCGGCGTCGCGGAGCGGAGGACCCGCGCCGCCCATGATGATGCAGCGCGAGCCGTTCGGCATGTTCTGCACGCGGTCGTACTGCCCACCCTGCTGCTTGCGCTCCGCGGCCGCCGCCTGCGCGCGCGCGGCTGCTGCCGGTACCTGCGGTGGCAGACGGCCATCCGGCGGGTCGATGATCTGCGACGTGCGCAGGTTCTGGGCGATGGTGTGCTGACTCTTGTCCAGACCGAACTGCGTGAAGTCGTAGTGAACGTCCGCAGTCGTCCCGGGCGTCGTCTGCGTTTCGTCGCGCGCCTGCGCGTCCTGCATCACCTTCTTGAACTCTTCCGGGGTGTAGTACTCCTTGTTGACGTTCTGCGCGCGCTCGAGCGGTGTGTAGGTGGCGTTGCTCCAATAGCCGCCGAGATCGGGCTGCCCGTCCGGCGTGCGCGGGGCCCTGTAAGGCTTCGCCCCGGGCTGTGCCGCCCTGGCTGCCGTTGACGCCGCCGGTTTCGCGGTGCTCGCACCCGCCTGCTGATCAGCGTTCGTGTTCGCCGTGAGCCACATCATCGCGACGGCGATGGCCAGGGCGCCTGCTGATATGCGTCGCATGTTCATCTCCTACGCTGGTCTTCTTTTTTCAGCTGGTCTTCTTTTTCAGGTGACCGTACAGCATTTCCTCCGAGAACTCCACGCATCGGTACTCGGTGAGCTGCGCGTTCGGCTCGACGCGCCGGTAAAGCGGCAGGCTCATCTTCCAGGTCCGCGTAAACGTCTTCGGATCGGTAATCGTGATCTCGTAGTTCAATGTCTCCGCGCTGCGGGCAGAGAACCGTTCGATCGTGTGCAGCTCGTCGCTGTGATGGTTGCCCGCGCGGTCGAACCAGGTGGAGTCGAGATAGCCCTTGGTATCGACCACCAGGGTCTCGCCCTCCCACTTGCCGTTCGACCACCCCATCCAGCTGGGTGCCGGCGCATCCGTATGATTATCCATATAGATCGTCCGGACTGCACCCGCGAACTCGTGCACGATCATGATGTATTTCGGGTTCTGGATGATCTGGAACGGGTAGGGCATGTACATCGCCCGCGGGACGCCCGGCAGGTAGCACTTGATCTCCGGGTCGAGCTTCGTCCGGTTGGCGAAGTTTTCCTGCTTTTTCTTCAAAGCCTCAGGCGTATAGGGAATCTGGCCCCCCTCGACGATACCCGCGCCCCCTTGAATCGCGAACTGGGCACCCAGCTCCCACATGGGACCCGCCGCCGCGGGGTGCGCCTCGACATCCCAGTGGGCGGACGTCATCGCCTGCCAGATGCCGTTGAGATTCGGCTTGCCATCGCCCGTCCGCGGGGCTTTATAGCCGGTCTGACCCGGTACGCTCGCCGCAAAAAGGAAAAGGGCGCCGGACAGGACGGCACCGCCAACGAACCACCGTTTTGTCATTCTGCATAAGCTCCCAACTCCCAATTCCCAACCCCCAACGTCCCGCGTAAGTGCCTTGGGAGTTGGAAGTTGGAGATTGGGAGTTTATCTGCGGCCCAGATGGTGCCCCGTCGCGCTTCCGGTGTCAACGCGAGCGCACACCAGGCAAAACGTCTGGCGAACTGTTGTCCAAGCCCAGCCGTTTCCTGTTAAGGTTTCCCCGGAGGAAACGCCGTGATCACACAACGACTGTTACTCGGAACCGTGGTTGGTGCGGTGGTGTTTACCCTGCTCGGTTATCTCGCCTATGGGATTGTCTTCGCCGATTTCTTCGCCAGTAACGGCGGGTCGGCGACCGGCGTGCAGCGTGACCCGTTCGACTTCGTCTCCCTGGTCGCCGGGCAGGTGGTGTTCGGCGCGCTGTTGACGATCATCCTGATCTGGGCATCCGCCGCGAACGTCATGCAGGGCGTGAAGATCGCCTTTGTCACCGGGCTGCTGTTCTTCCTCGCCATCGACCTGACGATGTACGCAACCACGAACATTCAGAACCTGAAGGCGTCGCTGATCGACCCGGTCATCGGCGGCTTCCTGTTCGCGTGCGCCGGCGCGGCGATCATGGCTGTGACGAAAGGAAAGAAGTAGCTTTTCGAAACAGCTTCTCCGGCGGCCGCAGACCGGCGGCCGCCGGTTTCGCACGAGCCAACAGACGTCGCGCGCCGCGGCGATCGCCCGCGGCCGCAAGCTCCAGAGCGGCCGTCGCGCATGCCGCAACGAACGCACGCCGGTAATACAACAGCTGCTGCTCGTGATGCCTGGCGATGCGCAGCATCGTCTCCGCCGACTCGCGATGCTTTCCGATATGTGCCTGGACCGCGCTGATCGTCTCGAGCGTCTGCTCGATGTGCCAGTCGCCCACGCTCGTGCGCGCATCCGACTGGAGCCGGACGAGCAGGGCATCGAGGGCCTTGAGCGCCCGCGCCGGCTGCCGTTCGGCAACCGCGAGAGCGCGGCGGATCGCCTTATGCCATTGCGCGTGAGTCACGTGTCCGCAGGATCGTCCAGGTGCCGCCGCGCCTGACGTACGTGTTCTCGAGCACCGCGGGCACGGTCGTGCGCACCACACCCTCACCCTGAGCCTGCGCCATCTCCACGAGCGTGCAGTCGGGATCGAGCGCCGTCTCGGTGTGCACGATGACATGCAGACGGGCTGTGGCGGTCTGACGGTCCTCTGCGATCTCGATGACGTCGTGCTCGCCGAAGTCGGCAGGAGAAACGCCGGACATACTGCGCTCGATCAGATACGCGTGGTTCAACGCGCGTATCTCATTCAGATCCTCGAAATGCTCGAGACGCGCCTTCGTCGGATCTGATTCGATCCGTCCCGGCACGGCTGCCGCAGCGGCGGCAACGGGCGCCGACAGCGCGGCACCCGCAACGGCGATGAACGAACGGCGTGTCTTGCTGGTCATCGTAGTACCTGCGACTTCACAAGACGGACCTTACAAGGTCCGTCCCACGGTGAAGTATTTGAGCGTGTTAAAGCGGCCGGCATGACGCGCGTGCGCACCGACGACGCTCAGGCGCAGCCCCTTTGGCGTGGCGCCGTAGTCGATGCCGCAATTCCTCATCGTCCGCATGTTGATGAGGATCGTGCCGAGCGTGCCGTTGCACGCCTCCTCGAGCCAGTAGGCGAAGTACAGCTCGTCGCGAATCTTCACGTAGGATGCCGGCCCGCTCCACTCCAGCCCACCGGCGCCGTTGCCGAGAAAGATGATCCACGACAGCGAGTGCGGCGTTGAATAGAGGTGCATCGACGTCAGCCCCGGCGCAAAGGCGCCGTTCGCCAAGGTCGATCCCGGGGCATAGTTCCACGTCATTGCACGGCCGACGAGCTCGTCGGTGAAATGATGACGCCGGTATTTCGGTGGCGTGAGGCCCTTCATCTCGACCACGCCGAACATCGTTTTCACGGCCGCCTCGTTGCCCATGTAGGCCGTGCCCATGGTGCCGTGGAGGGTGGTGACCAACCCGTGATCGAAGTCGGCGACGATCGAGAACGCATCGTGGTCTTTTGCGCCGCTCAGCAGGTGGCCGAACATGATCACGCCAGGGGCTGAGTCGAAGGATTCGTACCGCTCGTCCTTCCACGCCGTCTCACCTTCGCGCCGCCACCGCAGCCGGCCGACATCGGCGAACTGATAGTTGAACGCCTGGCCGTTGTCGTAGCGGAGCGTCAGCTCCTTGCCGGCGAGGAACGTGCTCGCCGGTCCCCTGTTGCCGGCCATCCCGCCGCCGGCGGCGAACAGCGTGGTGTTCTGCTTGATTGCGGCATCGACCTGCGCGCGCGTCATGATCGGGTTCGTCGTCATCGGACGATAGACCTGCCGCGCGCCCTTCCCCGCCGCGGCCGCCGCGCGATTCCCCTGGGCGAGCGTGGTGCCGAGGTCGCCGAACGCCTCGAACTGCGCGATCTGTCCCACCCACTCGCCGCGGCCGCGGAACATGTAGTACTCGAGCGTGTCGCTCTCGTCGAAGCCGAGGCGCATGCCGATCTGCTCCACGCGGTTCGGATCGAGCACGTAGGTCGTCATCGTGCCGGAGAACTCGGCCTCGACGCGTGAGTAGATGTACTTGTCGTCATTGATCCTGATGTAGTCGGAGGGCGCACACCAGCTCAGCTCACCACCAAAGCGCGTGAGCTCGACGAAGTTGGAGTACAGCACCGTCGGATAGAACTCGAGCGTCTCGACGCCGGTGTCCTGCTTCCAGTAGAAGCCCTTACCTTCAACGCGATTGGTGATGCCGTGACGCGCGGTGGGTGCCGCCGCTCCGGAATCGACGTATCCGTAGTAGACCTGGCGCTGTACCTCGCGGTTGTCCTGGTAGCCGCTGAACCACACCTCGAATGCCGTCACCAGGTTGGTGTCCTGATCGACGACCACGGTGTAGCCGCGCTGCGTCTTCGGCACCATGTGCGAGAAGAGCGCGATGCGATCGAGCGTCAACGCGCCATAGCCTGCCTGCACCGCCGCGATATCGCCTTCGGTCAGCGACAATCGCTTGCCGTCCGTGAAGCGGTAGTTGAGGACGGGACCGTTGTCGAGGACGATCCGCAGCGACTTTCCGGCGAACACGTCTGCGAGCGGAGACGCGCTGATCGGTCCGGTCGCTGCCGCCGCCAGCTTGCCGAGGATCTGATCCGGCGAGAGCTTCGTGTACGGGATGCGGTGCATCTGCGCGTGTGGATATCGTGTTGGCACGGGAGTGTCCTCGCGTCGCGAATGGTATCAAATCGTTTTACGCGCGGGGAGTTTACGGAGGATACGGAGGGAACGGTTTTACAGGAGGAACGAAGGAACGGAGACGAACGGAGGCCGTTCGATTGGTCGGCGCGCGCAGCGCGCCGACAGCCGCGATGTACGAACACGCAAATACAAGCCGCCGATCGCACCAGAGCGGTTTGTATCTGCGTGCTCGTACATCGCGGCAGGCCGCCTTCGGCGGCCAATCGAACGGGCCCTCAGTCTCTTCGTGATCGTCGTGTCCTTCGTGGTGAAACTCCGTTCGCCTCCGTTTCTTCGTTCCTCCTGTGAGACCGTTTCCTCCGTCGACTTCGTTCCCTCAACTGAGCCGCGGCCAGGTCGCGTACGGCTATATGATTCCGCTCATGCCACAACGAATTGGAACCGCGGTATGGGAAGGCACGCTCAAGGGCGGCAAAGGCTCGATGAAGCTCGGAAGCGGTGCGTATGAAGGTCCGTTCTCGTTCCTGTCGAGATTCGAAAGCGGCACCGGCACGAACCCCGAGGAACTGATCGGCGCCGCGCTCGCCGGATGTTTTTCGATGGCGCTGTCGGCCAATCTCGAAAAGGCCGGCCACCCGGCGACGCGCGTCAGCACGACGGCGAACGTGAAGCTCGAGATGCTGCCCGCCGGTCCGACCATCACGACGATCGAACTCGACAACGAGTCGGAGGTTCCCGGAATCGACGCCAAGGCGTTTCAGGAGCAGGCCGAGGCCACCAAGAAAGGCTGTCCGGTCTCGCGGGCGCTCACCGGGACTGCAATCACACTGAACGCAAGACTCAAGACGTAGCAGATACGGAGGACAAGATGCGGCGCGTTTCTGTGCTCGTGATCGCGGCACTCCTCGCGGCTCCGGCGCTCGCCGCCGCCCAGGGTTCGGCGGCGCAGAGCGCCGAGCCGTTCAAGGTCGGCACGTTCTCGACCGGCGCATCGCCCTGGGTCGGGGTCGTCCTGCGCGACCGGTTTGTCATTGAGCTCTCACAGGCCAACGCGGCCCTGGAGAAGTCGCGCTCGTTTCCGCGCCGCGCGATGCCGGCGGACATGGTGGCGCTGATCAACGACTATGAGAGCGGTCTCAAAGGCCGCATCTACGCCATCGTCAACGACGTCGTGCAGAGCAATGCCCTCACCGGCACGCGGCCCGCGTATGTGCGCGAGGTCACGCAGGTCAAAACGCACGCGCCGATTCCGCGCCCGCGGATGATCATGAACACCGCGGTCAACTTCTACAGCCACATCGCCGAGGGCGCCCCGCCGGAACAGCGCGCGCAGCAGATTGCCGCGCGCAAGGCGAATCGCGGTGTTCCCTACATGTTCCTGAAGGCGCCATCGTCCGTGGTCGGAACCGGCGAGACGATTCTCATCCCGTACGGACGAACCGAACTCGACTGGGAGATCGAGATCGCGACGGTGATCGGACGCGCCGCTCGCTACGTTGCCGCGCCGAAAGCGCTCGATCACGTCTTCGGCTACACCGTCATGCTCGACATCTCCGACCGCGGCGGCCGGCCGCCGGGCGGATTCACCGGCGTGGACTGGTTCGTGATGAAGGGACAGGACACCTTTGGGCCCATGGGACCGTACATCGTGCCGAAGGAGTTCTACGGCGACCCGATGACGAGGCTCAAGCAGACGCTGCTCGTGGGGACCGATCAGCGGCAGCAGTCCGACGCGTCGGACATGATCCATTCCGTGGGCGAGGTGATCGAGTACGCCTCGTCGCTCGTGACCTTGCAGCCGGGTGATGTCATCGGCGCGGGAACTTCGGGCGGCGTCGGCATGGGCACGTCCGTGCGCGGGGAGCAGGTGTGGCTCGTTGCCGGCGACGAAATCACCGCGACGATCGACGGCCTCGGCACGCTGCGCCACAAGGTCGCGGCGGCTCCCGCTCCCCCGCAAGGAACCGGGTCGTACCTTCCGGCGATTTCGACCTACCGACGCGGTCGAGGCGCCGCTCCGGCGGCGAATCCGGCTGCGGGCCGCGGAAAGTAGAAGCGAGGCTGGAGTGAAGCTATGAAGCGCTCGTCTCGTAGAGTGATGCTTGCCGCGTTGGTGGTATCCGCCGCGACGCTGACTGCACGAGCGACTCTCGCCGTTCAGGCGCAATCACAGCCCCGATTCGAGGTTGCCTCGCTCAAGGAACGTGATCGCAACGTCCCGCTCGGCCTGGTCGGCATGCAGCGCTCGCCGGGGCGGCTCACCAACCGCTGCGCCACGCTCATGTCGCTGGTCTTTTACGCGTTCAATCGCACGCCGTCGACACCGATCGACGGACTGCCCGGGGCAGATACCCCGTGCAGCGATGCGAGCAGCGCCAACACGTTCGAATTTCAGGCGACGATGCCGGCGGACGCAACGGACGCCAACGTCCGATTGATGCTGCAGACATTTCTGGCCGAGCGGTTCGCACTGGCGTTCCACTGGGAGACCCGCAGCCTTCCCGTGTTCGCCCTTGTGGTCGCTGACGGTGGTTTCAAGTTGAAACCGACCGACCCGAAGGACGATCCACCACGGGCTGCGGGGCTCGGCTGCCCGCCGGAGGATCGTGCCTGCCGGATGATCGTCATGGGCTCGGTGCCCATGTCTCAGTTCGCAGCCTTTCTCGGTTACAGCGCCGGCCGGCCGGTCATCGACAAGACCGGTCTTCGCGAGACGTACTACATGAACGTGAAGTGGGCGGGAGACACCTCGCCGAATTCGCCGTTGCCATCACTGCCGGCAGCGCTCCGGGAACAATTCGGACTGGAGCTGAAATCGGAAACCGGTCCGGTGGAAGTCCTGGTCATCGATCGAGCGGAACGACCGACGCCGAATTAGAAACGACGAACTCGCGCTCAGTGCGTCAGCGCGTGCAGGAGGACGTTGACGCCGAGGCCGTAGCCGATCGGCGAGAACAGCTGGAAGTACTGTGGGTTGTCGCCTTCACGCTCCCACGAGTCGGCGATGTCGGTATTGGCGGTCATCGCCACCATGATCCGGCCCTCCTTGTCGCGAATCGCTCGGAAGGCCGGCACCTGGCTGTACTCCTGACGCTCGGACGTGTCGCCGCCGCTGCCCCGCCAGTACGGATAGTTGGGGATCTGCGGCATGCGGTCGACGTTGTACTGCGAGCGGAAGATCGGATCGGTGATCGGAACGTCGACGATCGGATACTCGCTGGGCGGGAGGACCTTGGAGATCTCTGCGACCCAGGCTTCCCATTGATCCTCGCCCCACATGTCGTCGGTCCAGAGGAAGCCGCCCTTGAGGAAGTACGCGCGGAGGCGCTCCGCCTCGGCCGGACTGAACGTGGCCGATCCGACGTCGCCCGCGATGATGAACGGACATTCGAACAACTGGTCGTCGGTAATGCGGACGAGATAGTGGTTGCGCGAACCGTCACGGGCGGTGCTGACGCGCGTTTTCGTGAGCTCCCCAAAACGGATCGACAAGTTGCGATCGCCCAGCGGGTAGTCGGTCCGCCAGCCGCCGGCGAACCGGCGTCCCTCGTTGTAGACGAGCCGGCACACCACGAAATCGCGGTCGGGGAACTCTTTCGGCGCCAATCCGCTGCCGGTGCCGAGGACGTCGAAGCCGCGGCTCCGGAACTGGGCGAACGCGTAACCGCCCGACGCCATGATGGCCGCGACTGCAAGAACGACGATCGCTCGATTTGGCGGACCCAACAGGGTCCGCCCCACACGCCCTGCCTGCCGCTCTGACGCCATCACCGGAGTGTACCGCTACTTGGGACCAGGACTAAAGAGCGCCAGGTCGACGAATTCGCCCAGCGCCCGGTATCCGGCCGCGTTCGGGTGCACGTTGTCGTCGCAGGCAAACTCTGGCTTGAGCGATTGGTTCCCGTCATAAACCGGCCCCCCGCTCATTAGACGGTCGAAATCGATAACGCGGTCGTATGCCGCCTGCGTGCGGATCCAGGCGTTCACGGCAAGACGCTGCTCTTCCATCTGCCGGGTCCACCGAGCCAGATCGGGTCTGGCGAGCGGGAAGAGGGTCCCGCCGGCGATGGTCAGCCCGCGCGCGTGTACCCGGTCGATGACCTGCTGCATCGCCGCCGTAATCTGCGCGGCGCTGTTGCCGCCGCCGATGTCGTTCATGCCCTGCAGGAAGATGACGTGCGTGGCGCCGGCGCGCTCGAGGACGTCGCGCTCGAGACGCTGCAGCGTCGGCGGACCGTTGCCGCCGCCGGGAATGATTCGATTGCCCCCGATTCCCGCGTTCACGACCGCACGCGGCTGGCTGCCACGCTGTCCCGCGAGCCGCGCGGCCAGCACATCGATCCAGCGCTGATACACGTCCGGCCGCACGACGCCGTTCTCGGTGGTGCTGCACCGTCCGTCGATCCACGAGTCGCCGACGGCGACAACCGTCCCGCCGGCAGACGCCGACAGCACGTCAACGGCCGCCAGCCAGTACATCGGGTATTCGTGCACCGTGCTGTCCGGCGCGTTCGGCGCCATCGCGGCACATCCATCGGCAGACGACTCGGCGGCGCGCGGACGGTCGGCGCGGTAGTTCGCGGCAAGCCCGAGCGTGTGCATGCTCACGTCGGACGCGGACGTGACATTCAGGCTGACGGCCAGGCGCTGAAACGCCTTGACGTCAAAGCGGACCGGATCGCTCCACACCATGTCGTCCGGCGCGAGTGTCAGCCCGGGGGCGCCATTGAATGTCAACTGACGGTTGGTCCCGGCAACGACGGACGCGCCGCGACCCGACACGCCGACATACGCCGCCGAGAAAACGGCCGGCGCGGTGCCGCGGATGTTCGAGAACTTGATGCGCAACGACTGACCGGAGAGCGTGGGACGCACGATCAGACGGACCGCGCCGCCGGAGAGCCCGGGAACCTCCCGGCCGACGTTGTGCGCCGACGCCCACGCGGAAAACCATCTGGGCTGCTGGGCGACGAGCGGCAGTGTCGTGAACGTCGCGATCACCGCAAGGGCACATCCCCGCGTCATAGGCGCTGGACTTTACACCACTCGAGTCCGGACGTACTCTCCACAGTCAACACGACAGGAGAGAGCTTCATGACACGACAGGGACTGATAACTGCAGCGGGATTGGCACTTGTGGTGGGATTCGCGCTCGGCACCGCTATCGCCCAGCAGCCCGCACCGCAGGCACCTGCCGGCCCGGTGCCCTACTTCGTCGGCAACCGCCTCGGCATGCCGATCAACCCGGCCGCCGACGGCAAGTTCGAGCTGATGTCCGACAACGTCAAGGTCTACGGCTCGGTCTATTCGGCCGAGAGCTGCTCCTACGACCCCGGCCGCAAGGTCATCGTCGTGCCGAACCGCGGCGTCGGGCAGAACGTGCGGACCAACGACGCCTGGATCACGTTCCTCAACTCCGATGGATCGGTGCACACCTCGCGCTGGGTCGGCGTGCAGAATCCCGGCGCGCAGCGCGACAACATGAAGCCGGCGCTGATCTTCAACGAGCCGCTGGGCAGCGACATCGAGGGCGGCGTCCTGTGGCTGGCAGACCGCGACGGTGGCACGAATCCAAACGATCCGGTCGTGTCGGTGATTCGCAGCTTCGATATGAAGACCGGGCTTCCCGGCCGCTCCGTTCGCGTGGAGAAGTCGACCGGCTTCAATGACATCGAAGTTGCCGCTGACGGCACGATCTACGCAACACAGACGGGTGGCGGCCAGGATGCGACGACGTGGCAGGTGTGGAAGATCACGCCGGACGGAACGGCCTCGATGTTCGTCCAGGGTGCGCCGCTGCGCCAGCCGAACGGCGTTGCCTTCGACAACCAGGGCAACATCGTCGTGGTCAATATCGGTACCGAAGACGTCATCACGTTCAACAAAGAGGGCAAGGCGATCCTGACCGAAAAGGCCGCGCAATCCGGCAACGACGGCATCGTCGTGATGAAGGACGGGACCAAGTACGTCAGCAGCGTCGTCAATGGCGGCGTATCGCGGATGCGTCCGAACAGACCGGCGGAACTGATCGCAAGGAACATCCCGAACCCGGCGTCGATGTGCTACGACCCGGACGCAAACCAGCTGGTGATTCCGATGAACGCCAACAACGCGCTGGCGTTCATTCGCCTGCGTTAAGCAGGCCCAAGGAATAAGGCCTAAGGCCCAAGCCTGGATGCGCTTCCTTCCCACCGTGCCGATTGCCGTGCTGATGGCCGCCTGGGCCAGCACGGTGTCGGCACATCACGGGATCATCAACTTCGACATGAACCGCGAGGTGGACGTCTCGGGCGTCGTCACCCGCCTGGCGTTCGTGAATCCGCACTCGTGGCTGCACGTCGACGTGACCGGCCCGGACGGCCGCGTGACCTCCTGGCGATGCGAACTGCGCGGCGCCACAGTGCTCCGGCGATCGGGCTGGTCGGCCGACATGTTCAAGCGCGGCACGCGCGTCAGAATCACCGGCGCGCCCGACCGGTTCGAGCCGAACACCTGCTATCTCGGGTCCGCTGTGTTCGAGGACGGGACCCGCGTCGATCGCTACGGCCAGATCTCACGGCCGGCAGCGACGACCGTCGCTGCCGCGGAACGGCTGGCGCGTCTCCCGAACGGCCGGCCGAATCTCGGCGGTGAATGGGCCGCGGAGCAGCGGGTGCTCACCGACCCGCGTGGCATCAGCGGTGCCTTCCTCCCGCTCAGCGCCGCGCGCAAGCTCGAGGCCGGCGCCGTACCCGAAGGGACCCAGGCGTTTCCTGGCACGCGCGGAACGGCCGTCACCAAGGCGGAAGATCCGGTCAACGAGTTCTGGAACCGCCGCCCGAGCATCAGGCCCCTGACCGCCGCCGGCGCGAAAGCGATGGAAGGATTCGACGGCGCCTCGGCGGACAACCCACGCCTGCGCTGTGAGCCGACGAGCATCCTGTTCGACTGGACCTTCGAGTCCGACGTGAACCGGATCGTCCAGACGGACGATCGCATCGTCCTCACCTACGGCTCGATGGGCCTCGAGCGCACCGTGCACTTGAACGTCGAACG
Organism: Vicinamibacterales bacterium; assembly: GCA_050742535.1. Taxonomy (GTDB): domain Bacteria; phylum Acidobacteriota; class Vicinamibacteria; order Vicinamibacterales; family UBA2999; genus Gp6-AA40. The sequence continues at coordinate 11,823 of JBOGIQ010000078.1, forward strand.
GCATCCTGCGGACATCACACCCAGCCGCGCCGGCCATTCGATCGGCCGCTGGGAGGACGACGTGCTCGTCGTCGATACCGCCGGTTTCGAGCCGGGCATCCTCTCCGCCGACGGCCGCCTGCCGCACAGCGATCGACTGCACGTCATCGAGCGCTTCTCGCTCGATCCGGGCGGGCGCAGCCTGACGCGGAGCTGGGTCGCCGAGGACGCGTCGTACTTCGAAGGTGAATACACGGGCAGAGACGTCGTTCACATCTCGGACGTGCCCTATCAGAAGACGCCGTGTGAAGACCTCTCCTACAAGTCTTCGAACGACGATGCCGGCCGCCCGGGTTGGGTTGCGTTGGGGGGCGCCTCCGCGGCTGTCGTTGGAGTCGCCGTGATTGCCTGGAGGCTGAGTCGGCGACGTTACCCGTCCTAATCATGTTGTCCGGTGTCTAAAGGAGAGGTAAAAGAGAGAGCTTCTAGGGGGATCCGATGAGACCCATCGCTTTGGCCGTTGTCCTGGGCATCCTGATGGCCACCGCCGGCGCGGCTGCAGGACGGTTCGACGCGGCACTGGCCCCGGCGAAGCAGCCAGCCCACGTCCTGAATCGACTCGGCTTCGGACCGCGCCCGGCGGATCTCGCCGAAATCCGACGGATCGGCGTTGACCGGTGGATCCGGCAGCAGCTCGATCCGGCAGCTATTCCTGACTCGCCCGCGCTCACGACCAGACTCGCGCCGCTCGAGAGCCAGAAGCTCGTCACGTGGCAGATCTTCGAGCAATACCAGCCACCGCAGCCGCTGGTTCGTGTCATCCAGCCAAACATCAACCAGCTGTTACCCGCTGACCAGCTCCGCCGTCTGCAGACCGGCTCACCCGACGAACGGCGCGCACTCATCGATGCGCTGACGCCCGAGCAGCGCCAGCAGGTCCTCATCGTGCTGCCGCCCAACGTGCTGGAGGTGCTCCCGGAACTGAGACAGCAGCAGGAACGGGCGCGGCAGATCCAGAACGAGGTCCGCAACCGCGAGATGCAGGAGATGCAGCGGAAGCTGCGGCCGCCGCTGAGCGAGCTGCTCACGCCGGAGCAGGCGCGCGACGTCCAACTCGGGACGCCCGACGAAAAGCTCGCCGTGCTGAACAGCCTCCCGAAAGAAAAGCGCACGCTCGTCTTCAGATCGATCCAGCCGCAGTCGGTGCCCGATGCGTTCAAGCGCGAGGCGCTGGCGGCGTCCAATCCACGGCAGGCGGTCGTGGCGGAACTGGTCGAAGCCAAGCTGCAGCGGGCGGTGTACTCGCCGCGGCAGCTCGAGGAAGTCCTCGTGGACTTCTGGCTCAATCACTTCAACGTCTTCAGCGGCAAGAACACCGTCGGCGTGCTGCTCACGAGCTACGAACGCGACGCCATTCGCCCGTTCGTGCTCGGCCGGTTCCGCGACATGCTGCTGGCCACGGCGCGGCATCCGGCGATGCTCTCGTATCTCGACAACTTCATGTCGCGATCGGCGCCGGACAATGCGCCCGGCTTCGGCGGAGGTGTCGTGTTCACACCGGGACCGAATCAGGGGCTCAACGAGAACTACGGCCGCGAGCTGCTGGAACTGCACACGCTGGGCGTCGATGGCGGTTACACCCAGGCCGACGTCATCAACGTTGCGCGGGCGTTCACCGGCTGGACGATCTTCGATCCGCAGCGCTACGGCGAGTTCCAGTACAACCCGCAGATGCACGACCGCGCCGAGAAGGTCGTGCTGGGACACAGGTTCCCACGCGGAGGCGGCGAAGAAGAAGGCGTGAAGATCATCGAGTTGCTTTCCGCGCACCCCTCGACGGCACGCTTCATCTCGCGGAAGCTGGCGCAGCGCTTCGTCGCCGACGATCCGCCGCAGGCGCTGGTTGACCGGATGGCCGCGACCTTCACCAAGACCAGCGGCGACCTGCGCGCCGTGATGGAGACGCTGCTCTTCTCGCGCGAGTTCATGTCCGAGGGCGCGTGGCAGGCAAAGATGAAAACGCCGCTGGAGTTCGTTGCCAGCGCGCTGCGGGCGCTCGACGCAAACGTGACTGATACGACAGCGCTGGCGCAGCAGCTCACAGACATGGGACAGCCGTTGTACGGCCGTGTCGATCCCGCCGGCTACCCGACGACCGCCGACGCGTGGTCGGGATCCGCGGGCCTGCTCCGCCGGATGGCGTTCGCCAACGCTCTGGTGGCTGGACAGATCGCCGGTCTGAAGGTTGATGCTGGCGCGGTTGCCGCACAGGGCGTTCGCCGCGCGCTGACGGAGCTGACCGGCTACGAGCCGGCAGCCGAAACCGTCACGGCGATTCAGGCCCCCTCGGCTGAACCGGTCGCGCCAACCGTCGTCATCGCGGCCATCATCGCATCACCGGATTTCCAGAAGAGGTGACGTCATGCGGACCAGACGCTGGTTTCTTCGCACCTCGGGCCTGGCGGTAGGCGTCCTCGGTACGTCGCAGGTCTGGCTCAAGCCGGCGCTGGCGCAGACGCGTCCCACGCGCAAAGTGCTCGTAGCGATCCTGCAGCGCGGCGCCGCCGACGGCCTCAACATCGTGGTGCCGTTCTCGGAGAAGCGGTACTACCAGCTGCGCCCGGGCATCGGGGTGCCGATGCCGAGCACCCAGCCGGGGATCGGCTCGATCGATCTCGACGGAAAGTTCTCGCTGCACAACGCGCTGCAGCAGCTCAGGCCGTTGTGGGAAACGCGTCAGCTGGCGTTCGTGCACGCCGCGGGATCGCCCGACACGTCGCGGTCGCATTTCGACGCGCAGGCGTTCATGGAGTCCGGCACGGCCGGACTGCGGATGCCGGACGGCTGGCTGAATCGCACGCTGCCGCGTGCCAGCGAGAATGCCTCGCCGCTGCGCGGCGTCGCCATCGGCGCCACGCTCCCGCTCGTGCTTCGCGGTGACCGCGGCGCCGTCGCCGTGGACGACCTGGCGAAGTTCCAGGTCGGCGGCGATTCGTCGGCGATTCTGGAACGCCTTTATGCGAGCAGCTCAGACGCGCGGCTGAAAAGCCAGGGCGGCGGCACGTTCGACGCGATGCGGCGCATCGAAGCGATCCGTCAGCAGACCTATACGCCGACGAACGGCGTCTTCTACCAGGGCGAATTCGGCCGGCGGCTGCAGCAGCTGGCGCGCCTCATCAAGGCGGACGTCGGCGTCGAAGTCGCGTTCGTCGATCTCGACGGCTGGGACCATCACGCCAACGAAGTCGGTCAGCTCTCGAACCTGCTGAATCAATTCGGCAATGGCCTGTCTGCGTTCACGCGCGATCTCGGCGACCGCATGGCCGATGTCGTCATCGTCACAATGTCGGAGTTCGGACGTACCGCCGCCGAGAACGGCAACGGCGGCACCGACCACGGGCACGGTGGCGTGATGATGGTGATGGGCGGCCCGGTCAAGGGTGGCTCGGTGTACGGCACGTGGCCAGGGCTCGAGCCCGAACAGCTGTTCGAAGGGCGCGACCTCGCGGTCACGACCGACTACCGGGACGTGCTCGCCGAGCTGGTGCGGGGCCACCTTGGACAGAATCCCGAGCAGGTGTTCCCGGGATACACGCCCGGCGCGCCGCTCGGATTGTTGAAAGGCTAAACGCCTGTATTGAGCCGCCCTGTGTGTATTCCTGCGCACGTCAGCTCTGAAATCCACTGACCGTTCTGAACGCCGCATACGCACGGTTGCACGTCAACCGGTGATGCGGCGTTCTCGCTAAACGTCAGAAGAGACGGGGATTAGGCCGAAAAACCGGCCGGCGGTACACCGGTTGCCCCTGGGAACCGGCGTGACCCCCAACGGGAGACGTGACAAATGGCCTGGTTCATCCTTGCGCTTTGTGCCGCGGGCGCCTACTGGTTCGTGAGACATCGGCGCGTTCAGAACGGCCGATCCGCCTAGCCACGGCGAACGCGTGGCGCGGACCCTGTCGGGTCCGCGAAGGCGAGCCTGACAAGGCTCGCCCCACGATCCATTGGTGGTTCCCCGGCAGAGTTCACTCCGTTCATAGAACAGGGCACCCACGGCAGGGCCGTGCGGTGTCCTGTCCGTCGGCTCCGCGCCCCGTGACTATTGGTTGCTGGCACGACTCCTGCGGGATTAATGTTGTGGTCTGCACTGCTGCGGACCAGTTCGAAGGAGTCTTCAATGTTTCAGCGTTCCTCCCGGCTTCTTCTTGCGTCGACAGGCTGCGCCATCGTTCTGGCGGCGGCCTCCATCACGGCGCAGCAGAAAGAGTTTTCGTCCGCGAACCGGAAGGTCGGCAACGCGGCCGTCGAGTATCGCGACAAGATGATTCACGTCGTCGCGGCGTATTACCACTCGCAGCACAACCACGATTCGCGCTGGCTTCTGATCGAGTCCGCCCTCTCGACGACGGAGGACACGGTCATCAAGCGCGAGAACATCGTGCTGCGAACGCCGCAGGGACGCGAAATTCCCCTTGCCACCCAGCGTCGCATCGGTGAGGACACCAGGAGCGTCGAGCTGCTGCTGCAGAATGCCAAGGTCCAGACTCACGCTGTGACGTCGTATTTCAGGCAGCGTGATTTCACGGAGGACATGAAGCTGTTCCGGCTGCCGTTCGGGCCGGTCGTCCACGACGAGTTCGTCGCGGATCGCGACCATGTCGCCACGGGTCCTCTGTTCTTCGAAGCGCCGACCGGCGCATGGGAAAAAGGGACATACGCGCTCATCGTGCGCCATTCGAAAGGCGTCGCGGAGCTGCCGATCGTTCTCGAATAGCCCTCGCGAGGTGGCCTGGGTAGCTGGGTAGCCTGCGTGGCCTGGGTCCTTACCCAGGCAACCCAGGCAACCCAGGCAACTCAGGCAACTCAAGCAACCCAGGCGACTCAGCAACCCAGGCAACCCACCGGCTTGACACGCGACAATTGTCGCATGTAGTATGCGACACCTGTCGCATATGGTAAAGAAGCCCGTCGAGCGCCTCACCCGTCGGGAGCGCGAAATCATGAACGCGGTCTTCGCCCTCGGCAACCGTGCCTCCGCCGAGGAGATCCGCTCCAGGCTGACGTCGCCGCCAAGCGACTCGTCGGTCCGCGTGATGCTGGCGCGGCTGGAGAAGAAGGGATACCTGCGGCATCAGCAGGACGGCCTCAAATACCTCTACTCCGCCACCACGTCTCCCGCCGTCGCCAAGCGGACCGCGCTGCAGCAGTACGTGCAGACGTTCTTCGCGGGATCGCTGACGCAGATGCTGACCGCGTTGGTGCGCGAGGGGTCGTGGGACGACAGGGACCTCGACGCGCTCAAGAGTGAAATCGACCGCGCTCGCAAGGAAAGGAAACGGTCATGAGGACCATGCTCGCCGACGGTGCCCTCGTGCTGGGCGGGTCGTTCGCCGTGGCGCTGCTCGTCAAGGCAACCGTCACACTCGCCGTCGCCCTGCTGGCGTACCGGCTGGCTCGACGGAGCCGCGCAGCCGCGCGGCACGTTCTGCTGACTGCGGCGTTCGCAGTACTGCTGTTCCTGCCGTTCGCGGCATCGGTGATTCCCTCGCGCGTTGTGGAGGTCACGGCGGCAACGGTTGTTCGAGCAACTCCCGCGGCGATCGTCCCGCACATGCCTGATACGGTTCTGGACCGCATGGCCGCAACTGGCTCGGTCGAGGAACAGTCGGCCTCATTTCGTCCGTCGACGGTCAGGCTGCTGGCCCTGGCGTGGGGCGTGGGAGCACTCGTGCTGTTCGTCCCGCTTCTTGCGGGCATGTGGCAGACACGGTTGCTCGGTCGCACCGGCACGCCGTCGCCACGGGGCATTGCCCTTGCGCAGACACTGTCGCGCAGCAGCGCCCGCCGTCCCGTTGACGTGCTGCTGCACGTCTCGGTGTCGGGGCCAATGACGTGCGGTATCGTGCACCCGACGATCCTGCTGCCGCTCGATGTCGATACCTGGAGCGACGACGAGTTGCGACAGGCGCTGATTCATGAACTCGAGCATGTGCGCCGCGGCGATTGGGCCACGCAGTGCCTCGCGCGCGCGGTGTGCGCCGCCTACTGGTTCCATCCGCTGGTCTGGATGGCCTGGAACCGTCTCCGCCTCGAAGCCGAGCGCGCCTGCGACGATGCCGTCGTCCAGGATGCAGATTCGACCGCCTACGCCACTCAACTGGTCGGTCTGGCCGAGCGTCTCTCGACTGGCACGCAGCCGTTACTGGCCATTGCCGCGCGCCGCGACTTGAGCACTCGCGTCCGGGCGGTGCTGGATGCAGCGCAGAAACGCGGACGTGCGGGTACGGTCTGCGTCGCGACGGCGGTTGTCGCGGCAGCCGTTCTCGTCACCACCGTTGCGCCGCTGCGCGCCGTGCCCCGGGCACAAACGCCGGCCGCCGGCACCCAGGATCCGCCACTCGCATTCGAGACGGCGTCGATCAAGCCGAACAAATCGGGCGCGGATGAACAGTACATTCAGCGGACTCCGGGCGGCAGCCTCAGGGTTGTGAACTACCCGCTGCGGCAGCTGATCGTGTTTGCGTATCAGATTCAGGGCTTCCAACTGGAGGGCGCGCCTGATTGGAGCTCGTCGGAACGGTTCGACATCGAGGCAAGGCCCGAAAAGGATCTGCCGGTGGTCGCGCTCGCGGCGGACCGGATCCGATCGCGGCTGATGCTGCGCAAACTGCTGGCGGATCGATTCAGGCTCGTGGTGCACAAGGAGACGAAGGAGCTGCCGATCTTCGAGCTCGTGCTGGCGAGGCCTGATGGGAGACTGGGACCGCAACTTCGACGCTCAACCACAGACTGCAGCGCGCCGAAGCCGCCGCCAGCCGGGCCCGGAGGATGCGGAACCACGGGGAACGTGGGCCGCATCAGGTTCGGCGGCTTTCCGCTCTCAGAGTTCGCAAACATGCTGTCGCAATCTATGCAGCGTGTTGTTGTCGACCGCACGGGGCTGACCGGCAACTGGGATTTCGAGCTGACCTTTACGCCCGATCAGTCGCAGCTCCCTCAAGGGACGTCACCCGGCCAGCTTCCTGACGTCGATCCGAACGCACCGTCGCTAGTCACGGCGATGGAGGAACAACTCGGCCTGCGGCTCCGGCCCGCGAGAGGTCCCGTCGAAGTGCTCGTCGTCGAGCGCGTCGAACGCCCGACCGAGAACTAGGCACCCCTGAAGCGGCGCCCTACGGTGGCATGGGTAGCTGGGGGGCCTGCGTGGCCTGGGTTCTTACTCAGGCAACCCCAGGCAACCTATTCACCCTACCGCCGGCACGGCAGCGCCGGCTTAATGTCCACCACCGGCGTGCCGTCGATGGCTTCCATCGGTCCAACGCGCAGGCGAGAGCCGTCGATCTCGCGCACGACGACGGGATGGAGACCGAGTGGATTCGGTCGATCCGGAGAACGCGTCGCGAACACGCCGGTTAACGGATTGCGCTCGGTGCCGCGCGGGTGGACCTGCAGCGTGTCGCGGCGCCCCTGGTGAAGCCAGGTGATGACGAGAATCTCGTCGCCGGCGGCGATCCGGAGCAGACAGTCCGCAGCCCACGGATATATCTCAATCCAGGCATCCGGTGCGCCCTCGTCGCCCTGCTTCGGTGCCTCCTTCCGCGACGTCAGCGACGATCGGATGACGCCGATCGGGCGGAGCTGAAGATCGGCAGATGAGTTATCGATTGTTCCTCCCGTGGCGCCCTTGAAAGGGCGCCCTACCCAGGCAACCCAGGCAACCCAGGCAACCCAGGCAACCCAGGCAACCCAGGCAACCCAGGCAACCCAGGCAACCTACTTCGTCGCGTTGGCCTGGGCAATGACGAACGCGCGGATCGCCTCCGCCGCCTTTGCATCCACGACGGACGCGAACGACGCCATCCCGTTGTCCTCGAGCGTGCCGTCGACGACGATGGCACGCCAGGTGTCGGCGGAGTGCAGCGCCTTGCTGTAGCGCAGATCGGGCAGGATGCCGAGACCGATGGCTCCGGCGCCATGGCAGTTGCCGCAGTACGCGCCGAAGGCCGCGGCGCCGGCACCGATCGTTGCCGCACTGGCTGTGGACGGCGGCGGTGAGAGCGTCCGCGCCGGGCGCGGCGGCGCCGGAGGCAGCGTTGCCGTGCCGCCGAGGCCGAATACCAGCAGCCGCGAAATGTTCGGCAGGTTGTTGCCCTTGATGTTCGCGTCGCCGCCGATCATTCCCCACGACCCGCCGGAGCCAACCATGATCGCGACGTACTGTGTGCCGCCCACGTCATAAGAGATCGGCGCGGCCATGATGCCCGTCTGTGCCGACGACGACCACAGCGGTGCGCCGGTTGCCGCATCGAGCGCGGTGAACTCGCCCAGGCCGGTGCCCTGGAAGACCAGTCCGCCCGCGGTCGACAGCGCGCCGCCGTTTGCGGGCCCTGCAC
>JBOGIQ010000079.1:0-20103 GCA_050742535.1 Vicinamibacterales bacterium
AGCCGAAGCCGACCGCTGGTGCTCCACCTGGCGTCGCGCGACTTCGAATGTTGTTCATCGGCGTCGCGGTGCCGCCATCGAAACCGCGAATGTCGAACATCGGCGTCCCCGCAGCGACGCTCGCCGTATTCCCAAGAAGCCGTACAAACGATCCCAGCGTCACGAACTCAATGGTTCCGTCGGAGTAGCCGAGGATCTTCTGGTTGTTCCCTGAGAAGTCGTCGGTGAGTGGTGCAGCCGAGAAGTAGATTCCGCGCGACCCGTTGTTGACGAAGGCCAGGTTGCCATTATTGAAACGCAGGCTGGGCACGTCCCCTTCGACAGCCGCACGACCAATGTAGATTTGATCGCTGAAGACGCCGGTCCCGTTGTCTTCCGCCCACGCTAAGAATCCGGTCGGGGCTGATCCGGAGAAGGTGCGCAGGTACAGCGCATTGCGTACGGCGCTGCTGGCCCCGCCCCCGTCAATGTCCCAAGCCGATCCGCTGAAAATGAGCGCGGGACTAAACTGCCTGGTCACTCCCGCGGTCGCGGCAGTGGGGTTGTGAAGGCGTACTACGGGATCAGCAGTCGTGGTCGCGACACCGGCATGTGCCAGGGTCAGGAGATTCGTAGCGTCATCAAAGAAGAAGGTTGCGTTGTCTTCAACGAGTTGAGTGCCGCCGGCGCCAGCAAAGATCACTGACCCCGCGGTGTAACTGCTGTTGTTCGTGCCGCCGTTGGCGACCGGCAGGATTTCATCGACGTCGGTTGTGAGGTGCACCTTGTTCCACTCGGGGACGATGCCCTCGGTGCGGAGCACGGTGTCGACGGCGCCGATCGGCAGGATGTCCCAGAGGGACGGCGTCGTGTTCGTGCCGTAGATCAGCGCGCCGACTTCGGCCGCGGCGCTCGCCGTGTCGATGTGCTCGCCGTCGAGCAACTGCCCGACGCTCGTGCTGTGCAGGTCCTTGAACAGCGCGTCGAAGTTTTTGTTGATCGACTCGACGCCCCAGGCCTCGAGAGGGAACGTGATGTTGTCCCCCTTCGGGCGCGTCCCCCGGCGCGCAGCTCCTCGGGCCATCTCAGGATGACGAGCCGCGCTCGCCGATGTCGATGTAGGGCAACTCGTAGCCGAGCAGCTTCGCGCGCACGTCGAGCGTGTTGCAGCGCCAGCGGTCGCGATAGTAGCGGCCCGCGCCACCGTAGCGCAGGCGGATGTGTTGTCCGCGCGTGAGCGCGATCGAGATCGCCGCTTGCTCCGTCGCGACCGCGCCATCGGCCGGGACCTCGCCGACGCTCGGGATCAGACTCATCGTGCCGGAGGCCTGCGGCTTCACCGTGACGGTCGGCTGCAGCCAGTTGCGCTTCGCGCTGACACCATCGCCGTGGAACTTGCCAGTGACGTCGAAATCGATCGCTGAGCCGTCGTCGTTCTTGAGCGTGTCGACCGTGCGACGCAGGTAGCCGTCCTGGTTGCCAAACATGCAGAACCGAATCACGTCCTCATCGTAGACGGTGCCGGCGGCGCCGATCGTGGTGAACGCCGCGGACGTGTGCGGCCCGAGCCACTTCTTCCGCCAGATGTCGTAGGACACCCATCGGTTGTTCACGGTCGAACCGGCGGCCGCGAGACACAGCTCCCACTTCGGCCCTTTCGGGTTGATGCGCGACACCGCGTTCGGGAACAGCGCGCGGTTGAAGTAATCATCGGTCGTGAACCACGGATGCGAATCGCTGTCACTGATGCACTGCACGCCGCCAGGCCCCCATGCCCACGCGCCATCCTCCATCGACAGGAAGTAGCCGACGTCGCGAATCACCTGACAGCCTTCGTGGCCGGCGGGCCCGATGCCGGCGAGGACTTCCTTCATCTCGAAGTTGTCGGGATCGTCACCGATCACTTTCAACAGGCGTCCGCGGCGGCCCACGCCGAACTCGTCACGCCGCTTGATGAACGCCGTGATGCCGAAGGCGTCGCCACCTTTCGGATCCGCGAGCAGCGCGTCCGAGAGCCGCCACTTCCAGAACTCGCCGTCGAGCGAGAACACCAACTCGTCGATCTCGGCGTCGAGACTGCCGCGGCCCCAGAGGAACCCTTTCCACTCCGCAATCAGGACCATCGTGTCAGACCCGGTGCCACCTGGCGGCTGATCGACATCGACGTCAGTCGGGAGTGTCGGGAGCGCGTCGTCAGTCACCGTCAACGTCGCCGTCGTCTGCGTGTTGTCCGCGATGATGAGCGCTTCGAAGAAGACCTCGCCGCCGGCGACGGTGCGCACGATCACCCGCGCATTGCAGGAGGGTTCGACGCTGACCGGGAGCGCCGTCACGTTGATGTCATCGTTCGTCAGCGTGACCGTGTTCGACTCAGGCCCGAACGGACTCATCGAGAGAAGCGACTGATCGCCGGCGAGCCGCGCGAAGGCCACACGCGCCTTGACGTCGCCCGTGATCCCGGTGCCGGTCCCTACCGCGAGCGTCGGCGCCGTCACAGGCGCCTGCAGCGTCATCGGCGTGACCAGGCCGTCGCCATCGACCGCGAGTGTCTTCGTCGGCGTGTTCGCCACCAGGACGTGCCGGTTCATGATCGCGAAGCGTGGCGGTCGATCGGTCGCGAGGGTGATGCCCGTTGGGAGATCGAGCGCCTGGATCGAGCCGTCGTCTGCGAGCATGTAGAGCGTGTCGCCAGCCTGTACGATCGCGAAGGCCATTCAGTACCCCAGTGCCGCAGCCGGCACGACGTGATAGAGCACGTTCACCCGCAGGATGTCGCTGGCACTTCCGAGGTTGAGATCGGCAGCCAGCGTCGCCATGACCGCCCGATTCGACGGGTTGAAGTTGTTCGTCCCGGTGTAGGTGTTGACCCGCGTCGAGTGAAAGAGCTGATCAAGGACACCGCCAGGGCTGTTCGCAAACAGGACAGGGAGACTGCCAGCGACGAGCAAATTGATCGTGTCGGTCTGGTATACCAGAAACACGTTCGTCGACGTGCTGTACGCGACAGTCCCGCGGACGAGACGGGCGACGGCGGCGATCGGCACGATAACCGTGCCCGTCCCGGCCGCCGGGATCATCTCCACTGGCGTCGCAAACAGCGTGAGCAGTTCGGCGTTCGTGAAGTCCCGTTTCGCGGCGCGCAGGTCGGCAGTCATGATGTCGCCTCAGTACCCGAGTGCCGCGGACGGGACGATCTCATAGAGCACGCTCACGCGCAGAAGGTCACTCGCATTCCCGTTGTTGATGTCGGCGTCGAGGAGCACTTCGATCGCCCGGTTCGAGGGATTGAAATCATCGGCGAAGGTCAGTCCCAGGGTCCGGTTGACATGCAGGCATTGATCACGCGACGCGCCGCCGCCGTCCGCGAAGGGAATCGACAACGTCTGCGTGAGATTCGTGGTGCTACCGACGAACTCCAGGCGCAGGTTTGAATTGACACTGTACGCGACGGTGCCGCGCGTGAACCGCACGATCATGTGTAGCGGCACTGCGACGAGGCCCGCGCCAGGTGCAGGGATCATCTCGACGGGCGTCGCCGCGAGGATGATGAGCTGCGCATTCGTCAGCTCGATCGACTCGATGCGAACGTCTCCAGAAACAATCATCCCTAGTCCTCGTCGTAGATCCCGTGAACCACCTGGTAGAGCAGGTTCACATCCAACGTCGCGGCGTCGCCGGGATTCGTGTCGGCCCCGAGCCGCAATCGCAGCCCGAGATTGGCCAGCTGCGTATTCGCCGTGTGGGTCATGTTGTTGACCCGGTTCACCGTGTAGAGCTTGTCCTGCGGCGTGCCATTCACGGCCGTGAAGAAATCGAGGGCGAGGGTGTCGAGCAGCGTGACCGTGAGCCCTTCGTAGACAACCTGCAGCTGTGGGCCGGCGGTCCAGGCCGTTGCGCCGCGCCGTCCGCGACACGAGAGCTGGATGGGCATGATGAAGATGCCCGGGCCCGGCGCCGGCACGAGGATGAGGGGCGTCGCGTTCAACGCATCCAGTTGGGCTGTGCCGAGATGCAGCCGCGCAATGCCGACACCTGACCCCGAGCGCTGATCAACGAGTGGCGCGTCGATGAAGCCAAGAATCGCACCGTCCATCGCCTCGGAGTTGACCTTCTCCATCCCGCCGCGCGTCTCGATCCCCCCGCCGCTGCGATCGTCTCCGAACTCGGCGTTCTGCGCGGCGCGAAACTCGTTGTCGGCCATGTGCTGATCAGACTTGACCAGCTGCACGCCGCCTTCCTCGAGGTTGTAGACCTTGACCCGATCGGGCATCGGCTCACTCGTTCCAGTCGAAGAAGTCTTCGGCGCGATCGATGTCCACTTCCTGCCGGGGTGAGCACGCGATGACGATACTGGTCTTCTCGCTCTTATAGAGCTCCAGCATGTCGGGATCCGGCTCGCCGTCGTCCCGCGTCTTCGCACGCGCGTGAGCGACGAGCCAGTTGATGAGGGCCTGGTCGCTCTCGCCGGGGATCGGATTGTTCGACCCGATCGTGAGCGTCGGCACGTAGAACATCGTGAGCGGCAGCGCGGTCGCGAGCTTCGGCGCGACGTAGACCGTGGGGGCAGCGACGGGCCCGCCGGCGCCGGTGACGTTGAAGAAGATCTCGTAGACGTCGCCGACGACCTGGAGGGACCGCGCGGCCTCCGCGCGCGCGGCCCGGAATTTCCGATCACCGTAGTCGAGAGGGGTGAACACGATGTGCTCGTAGCTGGCGAGGTCGCGCGGCTCGAGTCCGAGCACGATGAAGACGTCGGCCGGCACGCCGGTCAACGTCGCACTGTTCGCGGCCATCGAGACGTTCGTCGCGTCGAGCGTGAAGAAGAAGTTCTGGTACGTATCCTTCAGCGCGCGCGCCATGTCTTTGATGCAGTTGCCGAGGATCAGCAGCAGCTCCGCATCGGTCCACATCCCGTTCGTGACCTCGGCGGGTTCGAACAGGTACGTCGTGCGGGCCTGGCTGATGATGGAGGCCAGCGTCGTCGCCACTGAACCTCCTTACGGCAGCAGCGTGCCGCCGACTGAGAAATCGACGGCATTCCCACCGACGACCGCGCGCACCTTGAAGGCGTGCGGCAGAAGGACTGAGATGTTCACGTCAGCCGCATCCTCAGTCAACGCTGGATGTACTGAAAGAACGACCTGTGACGCGACGGCGATAGCCGCGGTTGTCGCATCAGGCAATGGAACGAAGAGGCCCGTCGCTGGATCGCGTGCGAGTACGCTGACGGTCACCGTGCCGGCGCCGCCGACATCGTTGACGTCGACCACGAGTTGCAATCCGCAAGCGCCGAGATTGTGGTACTCCTGGCTGTCGTAAGTCGCCGCTGCACGTGACGTGGCAGGAAACACGGTTCCGGGACGCTGCGTCGCGAACGTCGCAGCGGTGATTGGCCCATTCGGCGGCAGAGGCGTCGGGTTGCGCATCAATGTGCTCCTGTGGCCGGAAGATCTCTGAATGTATATTCAGAGATCTTCATGGCCGCGAACGGATGTTACGACGGCTGCGCGGCCGAGACGCCGCCCGTGTGGAAGTTCGACACCCAATGGAGCGCCGTCGACACGAGATTCAAGCCGCTGTTGATCGCGGTCGGGAACCTGCAGTTCGTCACGACACCGTCGTTGCCGTTGTCGTCGTTCAGGCTGATGTACTTCGTCGGCGCGGTGCCGCCTTCGAGATCATCGAAGGTGCAGTCAGCGATCTCGAGGTTCCGGAATCGAATCGACACGGTGCCGCCGGCCTCTTCGAATGCCGCCGCGGTGAGATTGTGGAACTTGCAACCGCGGAAGAAGATCTGCGTGACAGCGCCGAAGTCGCTCGCCGTGAGCACCACGCCGTTCGTGCCCCACGCGAACTCGCAATCGACAAACAACCCATCAGCGCCGCGACCGCGCGTGCCGGCCGCTTCCTGTGCCACCGTGCCAGGTCCGATCACGAGCTGTGAGAGCCCGCCTTCGAACTTACAGCCGTACGCGCGGAACCGAGTGCCAGTCACGGTCAGCGCGATCGCCGACGTCTCGTCCTCGCCGGCGCAGCCGACGTTCACGAGCTGCACGTCGTCCGCATGACAGATAAACCCGCTCGCGTCTTCGGTTGATGGCTCGATGAACACCGAGCCGCGACCGCCCATCCCGACGAACGAGAGGTTACTCCGCGCGGCGCCGTCCGCGTCCGTGCGCCCCACCGTGACCGTTTCGTCGTAGGCGCCAGGCGCGATGAGGCACCGATCGCCGCTGACCATGTCATCGACGGCATCCTGGATGGTGGCGTACGCGCCGCTGATGTCCGGGTTGACGACGAGCGTGGATCCGCCGACACCGACCTGCGCGATCGGAACGGGCCCGCCGCCGAAATCCATGTACAGCGCGCCACCAAACACGCCGATGCCGGCCGCGTTCGGGAAGCTCTGCATCTCGGAAAGGCGATTGAGTTTCTGAATGTAGCGAACAGACATCGGGGGACTCCTTCGTCAGAAGGGGACGGCAGCCCCGGCCGCCGTCCCGGGTGTGATTTCAAACCTATGATTTCAACTCACAGGTTCGCCTACGCAGCGCCGATGATCGCGAAGCCTGTCACGGCGTCCGCCGCGGCCGACTTCGTGTTGCCGTTGACGGTCGTGTGACAGCCGAGCGTGAGCCCGGTCCCGAGCGACAGGCCGTTCGGGAAGATGAGGACGTGCTCGCGCCCGCCGCCACCGCTGCCGAGATACTTCGCGACGACGTCACCGTTCGCGGCCGCCACCGTCGCGTGATCGCTGCCCTTGAGCCAAGCGTCGACCGTCGAGGCCGCCGGCTTCTTGCCGAACAGCACGTAGAGCTTGCACGCCGCGTCGGCGATCACCTGGTCAGCCGCGTTGAGGCCGCTGTAGGCCTCGTAGTAGAGATCCTGGTTCTTCAGCTGGTCGTTGAGGACTTCGCGGAAGAACTTCTCGAGCATGAGCATCACGCCCGCCGTACGGTTCTGCCCGAGGGCCTTGCGAACGACGATCGAGGCCGCGATGAGACTGAGTGCCATAGGTCTGCTCCTTATGCGCGGGGGGCTCTGAAGCGGGCCCGCGCTGGTCTACCAGACGAGGTCTTCAACAATCTTCGGCGGCGCTGTCTTCACGTCGACGTCGCGACCACCGCCGCGAATGCGTCGCAGATCCTCAGCTGACCGATGTCGTTGACCCACGAACACCGCCGATCCACCACGCCGGAAATTCGGCGTGCCGATCGACGGCACACTTCTTCGTGTCAGCTCTTTCTCCTTCGCCTGGTCGTGATGCTTCTGTGTGAGGTAGCGCCAGGCGTCGCCACTCCACCAGTCGAGGCAGTCCGCGAGCTGCACGTCGAACTTCTGTTCTTCCTCGAGGTCGAACCCATCGAGGCGATCGGCCGCTTTGTCGCCGCCGCCGACTTCGTCGACGCTCATCGCTTTGAGGTCGGCGATGATCTGCGGTCCCCAGATGGTCATCGGGGACGGCAGCAGCCGGCCGACCGGATGGAGGTTGTAAATCGCGAAGATGCGCGTATCCGGGTACCGCTTCGATGGACGGCAGTGCCTGGTGTAATGCAGCCGCTTCGCGACCTGATAGCACGGCGATTCGAGAGAGGCGAAGAGGACCAGGTCAGGGTCGAACGCGTACAACTGCGCCAGGAACCACGAGGGTGGCGGCGCGATGCTGTACGGGTTCGTCGTCCTGATGAAATTGTTCATCGCCCTGGCTGATGACCGTCGGGGATGTACATCCCGGTCGGGTTGCCGACACCGCCGCCGTACTGCTCGATGTTGAAACGCCGGCGACGCTTACTGCCGCCGCGCTTGAAGTTCTGACCGATGCGTTGTGTCTGCTGCAGGTGCGCCGGCAGCTGCGAACGGTCGAGCGCTTCCCCGTCGATCTGCTCGCAGTGCTCGATGTCGTTGCCCCACTCGAGCACGCCGCAGAGCGATTCGAAGATGCGCGGGTCGCCTGGATCCTCGGTCTGGTTGCGCTTGTTCTGGAGACACGCCGCGCGCGCGACCGCGTACTCGAACTGTTCGTAGTACGGCAGCGCGTCCTTCTCCTCGTTCGGCACGAACGACACGACCTCGCCTCGGCGATCGCGAATCGCCTTCGCCGCCACGATGCGGAATTTCGACACCGGCTTGCGATCGTGCGGGTCGTCGCCGCGGAACGCGAGGAGCTTCACGCCGCGCTCGTCCCACTCGAGCGACACCTTGTTGCCGTCGTCGTCGAGCGCCATGTAGCCAGGCTGCACCCGGTACGGAATGCCATCCCAGGTTGCCGGCACGATGCGCGTGGTGCGGTTCACGAGATTGAGTAACTGCGTCTTGCGTCGAACGGCCATCGGATCCTCTCTTTCGCAAACACCGGGCACGGGCGCCCCTGCAGTGACGCCCGTCCCGGCTCGCGTGGTGGGTTATCTCTACGACGATCCGGCCTCCCGGACAACAATTAACGCTTGACCGGTGATCCCGTCGAGCCGCCAGTTCAGGCCCGGCTTGCGGACGTGATTCTGGTAGCGCTTCCGGTACCACGCTTCGAACGCATCGCGGCCGCTGGTGCCGGAGCCGACGCGGACCAGCACATGCTCGTCCTCATCGACCCACTTGCCCTTCTCCGATCCGTAGCGCACGAACTCGGAGTTGCGCGTGTCGAGCCCGAACATCATCGCGAGCGGATGCGTGCGGATGGCCTTGAACGGCACGCCACCGAACGGGATGTCGCCCTGCTGGAACGCGACGGTGCCGGCGTCCGGCTTCATCAGGTTGTTCCCCTGATACCGGCGATCGGCGGTCGTGAGCTGCTGGTAGACCCGACGAACCGAGTGATGACCCGTCATCACGTCGGTGAGTCCACCGAGCCGCTGATCGGCGATGTCGGCGACCTGCTGGAACAGGTCCTCCGAGATCGGGCCGGTCGAGGCCTTCACGTAGGCCTTGTACTGCGGATAGAGCGATCGATCCGCGTTGAAGTAGTTCGACCGATACGTGCCATCGTCGAACAGCGCCGTCAGACCCCACGCCGCGTGCTCGTAGCTCGAGTCGAGCACATCGGACGTCGTGCTGTTGGCTACCTGCACGAGATAGTCGTCATCGGCCCACGACGCATCGGCCACGGCGTCGAGCGTGATGCTCGTCCCGTCTTCCGAGCACGCCGTCACTTTGCGCACGCCGGTGCGCAGCTCGCCCGTCGCCGGGTTCACCGCACCGATGTACATCCTCGGGATGAAGAACCGATTCCCGAAGTCGTCGCCGGTGACGCCGCCAGGTGCGTCGACCGTGAGGGTCGTCGACCCGGCCGGCGTGGCGTCGTCGATGAGCGCCATCACACCGCGACCGTCCGCCGTGAAGGAGTACTCCTCCATGCGGGCGATGTCGTCGATGATGCGCGTCATCTCGTCCTTGCGCGCGGCCTTGAATGCGCCCTCGGACTTCATCGAGTCGGAGATCGCCTCGGAGGTCATGCGGACCCGCGCCATCAGCTTCCGCTGACCGACGTGGATCTTGATCGACCCCTGCGCTTCCGCGTCCGCGAACGCCGAATCCTCGCCGACCCACATCGGGGACGGGTTGCGGCTCACGTGCGCGTTGTAGACGACCTCGCTGCCGGCAAAGTCAACGTCCTCCCACTTGAACAGCTTGTTCCAAGTGAATTTGTTGTTGCTCTGCTCGGCCACGACGGGTTCGAACACCGTCTTGAGCACACCAGCGATCGTCTGCGTGGTCGCACCTTCGCCGGCGTGGTGCCGAAGCACCGCCGGGCCGAAGATAACGAGCTGCAGGATCCTTGTGAACATAGTTGGGCCCCTTCAGCGGGCCAGGGCGGCTACGCGCCAGCCCGCTCGTTCTGGACGTACGACCACGCTTCCTCAACCGCGTCGTCGAGCGTCGCGCGCTTCTGTTCGCGACGTGCAGATCCCAACGGTGCCGACGAACTTCCGCCACGCGCCGTGCGTGACGCAGCGTCGGCCCGCGCGGCTGCCGCCGCACCCTCTCGACGCATTCCACCGGGCCCGGCGGCGCCATGCCGCCTGGTGTAATGCGTGAAGAACTCGGTCACGAGCGAAGGATCGCCGGACTCGTAGCGAAGCGTCGTTTCACCGTAGTGTCCGTCCGGAAGATCTCGCTCCTCCCGCTCAGACCGACGTGTGACCCATCGGCTGAAGGCGTGATCGATCTCGTCGCGATCGTCCTCGTCGAGATCTTTCAGCGACTTCCCTTTTCCGAGCCACTGCTGCGCTGCGTGGTTCTGCGCCGCTCGGACCATTCGCTCCGCGTGCCCGCCCCACCGCCGCGTTTCCTCGCGGCCGCGTTCCGGGTACTCCGTGACCACGCGATCTAGGTCGTCGAACCGTTCGATCAGCTGATGAAGTTTCCTGTTGGACAGAAGCGAAAGCTCGGGATAGGTCCGCTCCAGTTGGGTTCGAATGCGCTGCTCCTTCTCGGTGTAGCGCCGCGGCTCGCGCGCTTCGCCCAGACCGAGGGCCATCCGAAACCGGCGATTCTGGCGCCGCTCGCTCTCGAGCTGTCCCTCCAGCATTCGCATCGTCCGGTCGAACTTCTGATTCAGCTGGTCATAGCGATGATCGGGCAGGTCGTCAGGTTTGCGGCCGCGTTCGCGTCGGCCGTCGCGGCCGCGCTCCCCTTGTTGGTCCCGCTGATCGCCGCGGGCTTCGCGCTGCTGGCGCTCGCGCGCCACGTCACGTCGTCCACCGCGGTCCTCGCGGTCCTCCGGCAGCTCCTCGTGCTCGTCGTCGGCCTCGCTTCGCCGCGATGAGCGTTCGCGTTCCTCCGGGGGGATGAAGTCTTCGGCTTCCGCACGTCGCGCTTCGCGCTCCTCGTGCGTGGCCCCTCCGAAGCTGGTGACGTCGTCTTCAGCCCCACCGCCGCCACCAAGATCGACGTTGTAGTCCACGTCGAGCGCGTCTGACCCTCCGCGTCCTTCGGACGCGAAGTATTTGCCGATCGAGCCGAGCGTGATGAGCAGCTCGGACATGCGTGTGATGAACATAGGCTCTCCTTCACCCTGTCCTTTGTTTCGACCCGCTATGTAGAGGGTCTGGCAGTCAGTCCTGCCGGGTGTTCGAGCCTTGAGAGTGCGGGCGTTCCGCGATCGCGGTCAATGCTGAGGTATAGTGCGCGGCGCGCGCCTGGCGTCTTGAGCTGCGCTCTGACGGGTGTCCGCATCCTCGAGGTCGGCCCCGACACCGCAAGCGGCCTGGCGCGCGTTCAGAACGGCACGCGCTCGTAGATGTGACCCTTCCGGACCTGGACGTGCAGATGTTCGTTCTGCGTCCCCTCGTCCTCGAGCAGCACGCGGAACTGCAGGCCGAGTTGTTCCTCGAGCGCCCGACGAAACCAGCGTACAGACTCGCGCGACGGCCAGTTCTTCGTCCGGATGTCGAGCGCTTCGTTCGTGTAGTGCCGGCTGCCGGCGCCGTGCGCGGAGTCGTTGATGGACGTGACGACGACCTCGTCCACTTCGACGAGCGTGTCGACGAAGCGTTCGGTGCGGACGAGGATGTGCAGGAGCGCCGGCGTGAACTCTTTCACCCGGCACGTCGCTTTGACGGTGAACGTCGCCATTACTCAGGGCCTCGGCCCTGCGTGCGCTCGCTGGTGCCTTTCGGGACGTCGGCCGGGTTGCCGCTCTCGCGGTTGCTGTTGCCCATCGTCTGCCCGCCGCCGGCGGCGCCGCCACCGACCGGCATGCCGCCGCCGGCGATCATCGCCTCGAACATCACGTCGTTCGCGAGCGCCATCTCGTGCTCGGTGATGTGCTGCGCCCAGACCATCTTCAGGTCGGGTCGCATCTCGAACAGCCGCACCGCCATGTCGCTATTCGCCCACTTCTTGTGTTGCGCGATGTGGATCTCGTGGTCCTGCCACTTCTCGACCGCGAACGGCATCGGCTGCAGGAACTCGGTCGGCGGCATCTCGCCCGTCTGGTTCGCCTCCTCGAGCAGCATCGGATCCATCGGCGCCGGCTGTGAGCCCGGACTCGCGACCCACCGCTGGAACTGATCCTGCTCACGCAGCGAGCTTTTGATCGCCGCATCGAGTCGCGGCAGCAGACTCGTCGCGCCGAGCGTCTTCAGCACCGTGTAGACGACGTCGGGATCGTCCTTCGGGAGCAGGGCCATCTGATCGACCTGCTGAATCATCGCGCGCGTGCCGAGGCTCGTCTTCGGCTGGTGACTGCCATCCTCGATCAGCAATTCGATGTCGCCACTGAGGTTCGCGTGCTTGAACGCTTCGAACGTCCACATGCCGTTCGGCCCCATGACCGCGTACTTGCGCTCCGCGGGACCGTAGAGCCGTTCGAGCTCGAGCGTCACTAACTGCCAGCGCTGGCGGCCGCGCCCGCGCTCCTCGAGGGGAATCGTGAACCGCGTCTGCGACCGCTCGACGAGCAGCTGCATGGCGCTGAAGGCCTCGACGCCTGGCGGCTTGCCGCCCTTGAACGGATCGGTCGTCCCGAGCTGGTCGTTGAAGGCCTTCACTTTCATCTCGCGATACGCGAGCACGTACGCAGGGATCGAACTCCCTTCGACGCGCTCCGGCTTCGACGAGCCCGCGCCCAGGAGCACCGGCGTGTACTTCACGATGATGCCCGGCTCGCCCGTGAACTTCTTGACCTCGGCACCCTTCGGTTCGAGCCACACCGGGTTCGCCGTGCGCGACATCGCCAACTCGATCAACGAGTCGGTGCGGTTGACGGTGTCCTGGATCTGAATCGCCGTGTCGAGCGGCGATCGCCCGAAGAACCGTCCGCCGAACGTCTGATACGGGACGTGCAGCCACGGCCAGATCGCCTTGCCTTCCGTCGTCCAGTGCGGCAGCGGGCCCGGCAGCTGCTCGCCCTCGATCCGAATGATGCGGAAATCGCCAGGACCACCGACCGCGCGGCACACGAGGCCCTTCGGAAATTCCCGGTTCGGTTTCTTCCAGAACTCGTACTCGGTAATGCCCTCGCCGTACGTCATCTCCGATCCGAACCCGGACAACGGGCCGCTCGAGATCTCCGATTGCGACGCCAGCGACTTCATCAGCTGCAGGCTGCGCTCCGGCGTCACTTTCTCCCACGAGATACGCTTCGCGATCTCCGCGGGATAGTGTCGCTGGCCGTACTCTTTCGAGCGCCACCGGATCCGCGTCAGTTCGTCGGCCTCTTCCATCGACGTCGACTGGTTGCACGCGACCTCGAACGGACTCAGCACGTCGGTCGCGCCGGCGCCGTGGCGCACCGTGCGATTCACTAGCTCGCCTTTCTGGTCGGTCGCCTGGATGAAGCTGCGCCCGCCGCACTCGGGGCACGAGCCCATCATCCCTTCGATCTCGACGGGATCACTGACGCGGGCGCAGGTCAGACAGCGTTCGAAGGGCACGAGCGTCGTCGCGCCCTCGGCGCGCGAGTCCCACCACGGGTGATAGATCACGTTGCCCGTCGCGACGAGCCAGAAATCTCCTTCGCGCTCCTTCTGCTGCATCGCGTGCTCGGCGACGATCACCGGCATGAGCTTGTCGGCGGTTTCCGCCGTCATCATGGAGTCGGGATTGTCGCCGGTCGGGCGTGCGAGCGTCGTGAGCTGCACCGAGGCGAAGACGGCGCGGATCGTGTCGACGCCGCTGGCCACGAGGTTGTCCACGGGCCGCGGAATGTGCCGCGGCAGCCGCTTGTCCACCCACTGCCCGCGCTGCGTGTTGTAGACGATCCACTGTCGGCCGAGCATGTAGAGCAGGTTGCGCCACCAGTTCCGCTCGTAGATCAGTCGGCCTTCGAAACACCGCTTGTGCTGATCACGCAGGACCTCGACGAGCTTGCGATCGTCTTTGTAGATCGCCATCTCGCGTTCCGAGCGCTGCTTGATCGGGTTCGGCGCGCGACCGAACAACTGCGCGGTATAGCTGTCGAGGCCCGGGATCTCGCCCATCGCCGCGTTCTGAGGACCCATCGGCGTGAACGAGCGCTCGACCGGATTCACCATGCCAGTACCCATCGCGGTTTACCTCTGTGTGGTCACGGCGCCGGCGTCGTCCCAATCGCCGTAGCCCATCTTCTTCGCGCGGCGATCGCCGACGTCTTCGAACAGCGCCGCGACGCTCTCGGTTTCCATCAACTCCGACATATCCGCCAGGGGCTCGTCCTCGGTCGTCGTGCCGGCCATCTCACCATCGACCCGCGTCGTCGTCGGAGGCGTGTCGCGCCGGCGGCCGAGCGCCGAGGTGTCCACGTTCATCGCCAGCGCGTTGATGCCGTAGACCCGGTGCTGCAGCTCCGCGTTGTGGTGCTCGAGCAGATTCGCGTGCGACGCCATCCACTCGACGGTCGCGTGCGCCCGCGCCAGTTCGACCTCCGCGCGATCAGCGCGCGCGATCGCGGCCGCATGGCCGACGCGCAGGGCGGCGACCTGGCGCTCGTACATCATGTGCAGGCCGCGCACTTCCACCAGCAGGGCCGCCATCTGGCTCCGCTCGTCGACGAGCGCCTGCCGATCCGCGGCGCGTTGTTCACTGAGATAGGTCCACAGGAGCTTGGGCATCCACATCGGGGCACTCGCTTTCTTTATTGAGAAACGCTTCGACGGCATGCCGATGCGTGTCGTACTGGACGTGATACCACCCGGCGCCGACGCGGACGCGCCAGCGTGTCGCGCGCCGACTGATGCGGCCGACGAACGCGACGTCGTCGCGATCGCGATGGTGCTGAATGCGATCCGCGATCGCCGCCAGGTCCTCGAGCGTGAGCCGGATCCCGCACCACTTGTTCGCGGTACGCAACGCGCGTCGTTGTTGCCGCTGTTCGGCGATCACGCGGCCTCCTGGTAGAACTCACCCATGCCGATGTCGCCTTCGATGACGTGGAACTGTGCGGGATCCTCGTCGTCGTAGCCCGCGGCCTCCGCGGCTTCAAGCTCGATCGCG
This sequence comes from Vicinamibacterales bacterium, assembly GCA_050742535.1. Lineage (GTDB taxonomy): Bacteria > Acidobacteriota > Vicinamibacteria > Vicinamibacterales > UBA2999 > Gp6-AA40. The sequence continues at coordinate 14,890 of JBOGIQ010000079.1, forward strand.
TTGCAGCGACGCATGCGCTCGACCGCCCACCGCACCGACTCGTCGAAGTCCTTCAGATCGCGCACGCCGGACGCGGCGACGTCGACCTCGGGCTCCGGCTGCAGCATCAGCAGGTAGCGCAGCGCATCCGGGAGATCGTCGTTCTCCTTCTTCGGCTGCTCGCGGATCGCGCGACCCATCGCGTCGTAGTTCCGCTCGTCCCACACGTACCCGTGCAGCTGCTCGATGGTGCGGGGCACCAGGTCCTCGACGAACCAGAGCCGGTGCAGCGACAGCCACTTGTGGACGCGGTTGATGCCGCCGATGACGTCGTTCGGCGCCGCCTGCGTCGTGATGTGGTACGGCGCCTGCTGAAATTCGATCTGCCACTGCCGCTGTGAGCGATCGATCGCCCAGGACTCGGGCTCGAACGGCCGATCCGGGTTCCACCGCGCCAGCAAGCGTTGAAACGAGGCGTAGTGGTTCGCGATCGTGTCGTTCCGACGCAGATGCTCACCGATCGCGATGAGGCTGTCCTCGACCTGGACGCAGAGGATGCCGGCGAACGGATGATCCGCGCCGGGATCGAGGCCGAAGAACACCAGGCGCGACGAGTCGATCCGCGGCCACTCGGGAATCATCTTGCGGATGCGCGCCAGGTCGAACGCGCTCGACGCCGGCCGCAAGATCTGCTGCTCGACCTCTTCGTAGTCGTAAATCGTGCCGGCGAACGAGAGGAAGTCCGCTTCGTACTCTTGCTGGTACCACTTCGCATCCATCGAGAGACGCTGATGCTCGAGCTCGTCGAGATCGATCGCGGGATTGACGGCCGTCTTGTACTTGCAGGCCCAGTACCCGGGCTCCCCGAGCTGCGCCGGCAACCAGAAGCGCTTGTAGCACCAGTCGAAGGCGTTCGGCGACGTCGTCAACCAGCACACACCGCGCTTGTCGAGCAGCGCCGGCTGCAGCGTGTCCCAGGCCTTCTGCGCGATCTTTCGGCCCTCGTCGATCCACGCCCAATCGAGGCCAGGACCGCGGCCGCGCTCGGGATCGTCAAGCGATCGGAAGCCGATCCGCGCGCCGTTGCGGAGACGCAGTTCCGAGTGCTGCGCGCTGTAGCCGTCCTTCCCCGGAATCAACCAATGCCGTGGCATCGCCTGCAGCACCGCGGGCAACACGTAGTCGTGCAGCTCCGGGTACGACGGCGCGCAGCACCACCCAAGCGATTCAGGCACGCCGGCCTCTTCCGCGGCCGCGATCCCGCCGGCGTCGGTCTTTCCACCACGACGACCGGCGAACAGCCCGAGCCGGGTGAACGCGCGACGACCCTTCAACGTGCGCCGCCGGCGCGCCGCGTGGAAGGCGTGCTGATACGGGTTGAACTTGCGCTTGAGGCGCCCCGTCTCGTTAGTCGCGGTTGGTGTCGTCGCCATCGAGCACGGGCAGCGGATCTTCGCGCGGGTTGCCGACCATCAGGCCGGTGCGTTCAGTGACCTGCACCACCTCCGGAGGCCTCGAGCCATCGGGCATCTCGTACTCGACCGTCATCGTCAGGTTCACGTTCCGGTTGTCCGTGACCGAATGGGAGTGGTTGCGGAACTCGCCGCGGCCGTAGAGTGTGTCGCGGATGGCGTCGTAGAAGCGATCGTGCGTCGGGTCCTCGAGCACGCCGATCAACCCCTCGACCGCGAGCGGCAACGCGACCTCGTCGATACGATGCTGGACCTCGGCGATCTTGATACCGATCTGCCGCGCGCGCACGATGGCGTAGCGAATCTGAAAGGCAGAAAGTCCCGTCAGCTCGTGGATCTTCTTCGTCGAGTAGCCGGCCGAGCGGTACGCGGCGACGATGTGCACGCGCGCGCGATACTCGTCATCCGACAACACACGCCCACCAGGCCCACCCTGCGGCGGGAGGTCGAGGCCGTCTTTCGGAATGGAGACGGGCGGAAAAATCTCTTCGACGTCGGGATCCGGCGCGTCCACGGCGACCAAGGTCGCACCAGACGCGCCGGCCTATCAATGCTGAGGTACGTTCAGTGCTTCGTCGACCGCTCGTGCGGATAGCGGGTCTTCGGCAAGCGCCAGAGCGCCTTGTCCATCGACTCGAAGAGGCCGTCCCAGGTGCCGGTCACGAGTTTGTTGACCGCGTGATGGAGGCAGCAGGACGTCTCGACGGCCGCACGAGTGATCGTGATGCGCCCTTCGATCATCAACGGGCGCTCGTCGGAACCGACGTCGCCGCCGTTGAAGGACACCCCGCTTTTCGAGAGCGCGTGCACCCACCGCTGTAGCTGCTCGGGCGGCGGCAACGCACGGCGCAACACGTACTGCAGCAGCTCGCGCGAGACACCGTCAACGCGCTGCTCCAACTCCAGCAACTCCTGCTCCTTCGCCGAGGTCACGGTCCTCTCCTTCCGGTGCCGCCGGCGCCGGCGGCTGTTCGGTTTCCACGAGGCGGTACTCGGTCGCGAACGTCTCGCCGCTGATCACCTGCACGTCCTGGAGGTCTGTGACGTCGAGATAATCGCCGATGCGGACGATCGGCCACGACTGCGTCTTGTGATTCAACACGCGCCAGGTCGCCATCGTGCGCTCGGGGATGATCTCGAGCTTCGGATGATTCAGTTGCTCGTTGAATCGCACGACGAGCATCTGCCGCGCGACGATCTGCTCGGCGACCGCGGGACGGATCGGACTGCGATGCGGGTTCTTCTGACAGAACGGCCAGTGATGGTCGGCGAACCAGCGCTTGAAGGCGTCCGGGCCATTCAGGGCCTCGGCCGGGATCTCGATCCAATCACCGCACGGGTTTTTCTTGAGCGCCATCGGGAGCCTCCGCGCGAATCATCTCATGAACGACTGCAGCCGCCGGGCACACGAGCGCCTGCCAGCGAACCGGCGGGAGTTGCTGCACGTTCTCCGACCACAGGTACGCGCGCGTGCCGTCGCGCGGCTCTCCGAGATTGACGTGGCGATCGTAGTCGCCGGTGAAGATGGCCAGGCGCGCGGGTTTGAGGATGTTCACGCGATTGACGGCCGCCGCGAGTTGGGTCGTCGGCTGCCCGAGATAACCGAAGTTCTCCGGGATCTCGTGCAGTTCGATCAGCCGGTTCGTGACCGCGAAGATCCGCCACGCGCGCGTCGCGGGGTCCGCACCGGCGTCACGCGCAGCGAGACACGCCTCGAGCGCCAGTTGCAGGCCCGGTTCGAACCGCAGGCGCACGTTGGGCCCGTTGTCGATGAGGACGACGGTCAGTCCGGAGAGGGGCATGTGATGGAAACGACGTCTCCCGCTTTCCACCACCCGAGAAGCCTGGGGAATGGTCAGGAACAGCTCAGTGGCCCACCCACGGCGCGCGGAGACGTCGCACAGAGAGAATACGTGCGGGCCGCAGCCTGCGTCAAGCAGGTGGCTCGATGCGCGTCATCGTCCCACGCACCGCGCGAAGATCTCGTAGCGGTTCCCCTGGATTCGCCGCACGTCCATGATCACAAACCCTCCGTCGATCAACTCGGCCTGCCGCTTCGCCAGCAGTTGCTTCGTGGTGTCGAAGGGATACACCGCGCCTACGGCGTAACCAGCTCCAGATTCGCCGGGCTGGCTGGTACAGATGCCGACGACAGGAAAAAATCCGTTTTAGCCGTGTTCTCAGACAGCGTGGCCTGCGGGTTCCTGGAGTACCACGTCAGTTCGTACACCGCCGTTGGCAGCAGTCCCGGCCCCATCGCGGGCAGCAACGTCTGGTAGCACCCGGCCGGAATCCCCGTGCCGGTGACTGGCGTGACGGAATTTTTCGGGACGGTGAACGTCGTGGTGAGGACGGGTTCGCCCTTGACGCGCACTTCGCCGTAGTAGTCCTGCACCTTGAGCGCACCGGCCGGATCGACGGCGGTGTGATCGGCGGATTGGAAGGTCAGCGTCGAGCGGCCGAAGACGACAGGGGCCGGCTTGCCATCGGGCAAACAGGCCGTCTGCGCGCCGGCGGGCCACGCACTCCCGAGCACGAGCACGAAAACGACAAGAGCGAGCACGCGCATCAGTCACCTCCGTTTCGAAACCACACCAGCACGCCGGTCACGACCATCGTGAACACGACGACCCAACACATCGCGAGCAGGATCGCGAGCCAGACTTCCTGCAGGAACGTACGCGGTTCAGCGCCGGCGAGCCAGGGCCTCGACAGCACGCGCACGACGGGACCGACGAGGCGACCGATCACGGGCGAACTCCTGGGGGGTGTGGGTTCGACCAGTGTCCATGTTCTTCGTTTCGACGACCTCGTCGCCGCGAAACGCGAGCCGCATCTTACCCTTCCGCCGGTAGCGAACGCCTGGTCCGAGCGGCATGTCACGGCTCCTCGTGCATCCACTCGACGTTGCCGTCGGCATCGAGTTGAACGAGTCGCTTCATCGATTTGCGTATGGAGACTCGGAGGGGTGGTGCGTCCGTTCGTCGTGGGTACGTCGAATCCTCGCGGACGAACATCGGCGCCCATCGCACGACGGCGCCGGCCTCGCCATCGAAGAAGTGCACCTGCGTGCCATTTGCGAATCGCCAGATCTTGGTCGGCACCGACTCGGGCCCGAGCGCGACGAATGGCGCAGCGGCGAGCGCCGAGAGGGTGAGTTGGAGAAACGCGCGGCGGGTCATCGCAGATCGTCCGGCATGTTCGCTGTCTGCATCAGCGCGTCGTCCTGCGTGATCTCGCCCTTGAAGGTCTGCGCGTCCGCGAATCCGTCGTGGTACGCCTGCACCAACCCGGGATAGCGATACGCCGACAACGGGGTGCCGCCAACGTCGGCGATCGAGCCGGCGCGAAACCCCGCACGGTACGCGCGCCGCGTCGTGGTCTCGCGCGGCCCCATGATCAGGGATTCAGCACCACCGCCGTCACGACGTCATCGACGGTGCACGGCTGCACGATCGACGTCGGGAAGTGCGCGTCGCGGAACGCCGTGGCGCGCGTGGACGCGCTGTTCGCATCCTGTGTGTCACCGACGAGAAAAATCGCGACGGCTTGTGTCGGGTCGGGTGGGGTGTGGGCTTCGAGCACGAGAAATCCGGGTGTCGGTGGCATCAGTCAGTTCTCCTTCGATGAGTCGAGACGCATGAACCGGCCGCACTCGGCGATCGTCATCGGATCCCCAGCGCGTCGAGGCGACGGCGGAGCTCGTCGACGCTCGCCGCGGGTCCGCGCTGCACCGGCGGCGTCAGGTCGCGCGGGTCCGGCC
>JBOGIQ010000080.1:0-19716 GCA_050742535.1 Vicinamibacterales bacterium
CCCTTGGTCACACCCGTGACGATCAGGCCGAAACATACCTGCTCAAGCTGATTCGCGGCGCGGGCCTGACTGGCCTGGGCGGGATTTATCCGAAGCGGGAGGCGCTCGTGCGGCCCCTTCTCGACGTTGCGCGCACCAATCTGCGGGAGTACCTCGGGATGCTTGGGGAGTCGTGGGTGGAGGACGAATCGAATACGGCGCTGACCAACGCCAGAAGCCGGATCCGTCACCGGGTCATGCCAGAACTCGACGCGGCATACGGCGGCCCGACGACCGCTTCCATTGCCCGGGCTGCCGGCCTGGCCAGGGAGGATGGGGGCTGGCTTTCCGAGCTGGCGGATAAGCGATATGGAGAGTTGGCCAGTATTGACGATCACGGGGTCAGTTTCTCCGCTGCCGAGCTCGCCGCTGAGCCCGGGCCCATCCGGCGCCGTTTGCTGCTCAAGGCGTTACGGGACGTCGCGGGTGTGCGCGAAGTGGCACTGGAGCACGTTGATGCCGCGGCCGACATTCTGAATGGGAGCTCTGCAGGAGCCGACCTCCCGGCAGCGCGGCTGGAACTTCGGCGCGGAAAACTGGTCTTAGTAAGAAAGCGGTGATGGTAATCTGGTGATAGACCTGTTTTTGCCCAGAAATCAGGCGAAACGTTCATTCAAGGCGGAACAGGGCGTGGGGAGGGTGGTTTGAATTCGACTCTAAGGAGCCTGGTCTTCTGGATGGTCCTTGTCGTCATCGGGGCCCTCGTGTGGCACCTGTCGACAACGCTTCAGAAGCCGGCCATCGTCTACACGTTCACCGAGTTCATGGATAAGGTAGACGCGGGACAGGTCCACGCCGTCACCATCGCCAGGGATGAGATTACCGGGACCCTCAAGGAAGACGACACCAAGACATTCCGCACTGTTGCCCCGCTGCAGTACGACTCGCTCGTAGCGGACCTGCGCAAGCAGCACGTGGGGGTGACCGTCAAGCCGATCTCCGACAGCCCCTGGGCGGACTTTTTCCTCGCCTACGCACCAATTCTGCTGATGATCGCCTTCTGGATTTTCATCATGCGGCAGATGCAGAGCGGCGGCAACAAGGCGCTGTCGTTCGGCAAGAGCAAGGCGAAGCTGTCGTCGAGCGCCCAGAAGAAGGTCACGTTCAAGGACGTGGCCGGCGTGGACGAAGCGAAGGACGAGCTCCAGGAGATCATCGACTTCCTCCGCGAGCCGCAGAAGTTCCAGAAGCTGGGCGGACGGATTCCGAAGGGCGTGCTGCTCATGGGCCCGCCGGGAACCGGCAAGACGCTCATGGCGCGCGCCGTCGCCGGCGAGGCGAACGTGCCGTTCTTCTCCATCAGCGGCTCGGACTTCGTCGAGATGTTCGTCGGCGTCGGAGCCTCTCGCGTTCGCGACCTTTTCGAGCAGGGGAAGAAGAATGCCCCCTGCATCGTCTTCATCGACGAGATCGACGCTGTCGGACGGCATCGTGGCGCCGGCCTTGGTGGCGGCCACGACGAACGCGAGCAGACGCTCAACCAGCTGCTGGTCGAGATGGACGGGTTCGAGTCGAACGAGGGCGTGATCCTCGTCGCGGCCACGAACCGCCCCGACGTACTCGATCCGGCGCTGCTGCGTCCGGGACGCTTCGATCGGCGTATCGTCGTCAATCGGCCGGATGTGAAGGGGCGCGAGGGGATTCTCTCGGTCCATACGAAGAAGATCCCGATGTCGGACGACGTCGATGTGGCCATCCTTGCGCGCGGCACGTCGGGCTTCTCCGGCGCGGACCTGGCCAACCTGGTGAACGAAGCGGCGCTCAATGCCGCCCGCTACAACCAGAAGTCCGTCCGCATGCTCGACTTCGAGTTCGCGAAGGACAAGGTGCTGATGGGCGCCGAGCGGCGGTCGATGATCATCAGCGAGAGCGAGAAGCGCGTCACGGCCATCCACGAGGCCGGCCACGCGTTGCTGACGGTCGTGCTGCCGCACGCCGATCCGATCCACAAGGTCACGATCATCCCGCGCGGGATGGCGCTCGGGTTGACGCAGCAGCTGCCGATCGACGAGAAACACAACTACTCGCGGGAATACCTCGAGGATCAGATCGCGATTCTGCTTGGCGGCCGCATCGCCGAGGAGATCACGATCGGCAGCATCACGACAGGGGCCGGCAACGACCTCGAGCGCGCCACCGACCTGGCCCGGCGCATGGTCTGCGAGTGGGGCATGAGCCACGCGATGGGGCCGCTTACCTTCGGCAAGAAGGAGGAACAAATTTTCCTGGGCCGGGAGATCTCCCAGCATCAGGACTACAGCGAGGACACGGCGCTGCGGATCGACCAGGAGGTCAAGCGGTTCGTGACCGACAACTATTCGCGCGCACAGTCCCTGCTGGCCGAGCACAAGCAGAGCCTGCTCGACATGGCGGACGCGCTGCTGACGCGCGAGACGCTCGACGCGGAGCAGGTCAAGCGGATTTGCGCCGGGCTGCCGCTCGACGATCCATCTGCGGGACCGGCAGCCGTGCCGCCGCCGCGCGAGGCCAAGCCGGCCAAGGAGCGCCCGAGCACGTCGATCGTGCCGCCGCTCGCCCCGCCGCCGCGGCCCGTAACGCAGGAATAGGTGCTGCGCCGGTAATTCAACATTCAAAATGCAAAATGCAAACTGAACGCGGTTTGCATCAGCGGGGTGAAGGCGTAACGCATTTCACCCCGTTTTGGCGTACAGACGCGTTTGCATTTTGAATTTTGCATTTTGCATTTGATAGTGTCCCCTCGTGCATCCCCGCCGTCGTTTCTCGCTGCCGCTCGCTGACGGCCGGACGCTTGCGCTCGGCGAGCGTACGCTCATCATGGGCATCATCAACGTGACGCCCGATTCATTCTCCGACGGTGGCCAGCTCGTCGACCCTCAACGCGCCATCGACGCCGGCGTCCAGATGGTGGCCGACGGCGCCGACGTCCTGGATGTGGGCGGCGAATCCACCCGCCCCGGCGCCGATGCGGTCGGCGAAAAGGACGAACTGCGGCGCGTGCTGCCGGTGATTGAAGGGCTCGCCGCGCGCGTGACGGTCCCCATCTCGATCGATACCTACAAGCCGGCAGTCGCCGACGCGGCGCTTGGCGCGGGAGCAACGCTGGTGAACGACATCAGCGGCCTGCGCTACGCCCCTGATCTGGCGACGGTCGTGGCGCGGCGTCGCGCGGCGGTCGTCCTGATGCACACACGCGGGCGGTCGCGCGAGATGTACAAGGAAGCCGTCTACAACGAGGTCGTCGACGAGGTGCTCGACGAGCTCCGCGAGAGCGTGGCCTTCGCAACCGGCGCCGGCGTCGCACCGGAGCGCATCATCATCGACCCCGGGTTGGGCTTTGCCAAGGAAGCCGTTCACACCTACGAAGTGCTGGCCCGGCTCGGCGAGTTCAGCGAGCTTGGGCGCCCGCTGCTGGTTGGACCGTCGCGGAAGCGGTTCCTGAACAGGCCGCTCGGCGCCGACATTCCCGCGGCGGGGCGTGAGTGGGCGACCGCTGCGGCGGTGACAGCGGCCGTCCTCGCCGGGGCCCATATCGTTCGCGTGCATGCTGTCCGTGAGATGGCGCAGGTGGCGCGGGTCAGCGACGAAATTCGGAAGTATCATCGCGACTGATCGGAGTGGAGCCCCCCTGACGAGGATCTGCCGCTAGTGGATTCGATCGCCGAACTCCTCAGCCGGCCGGCGCTGTCCTGGCGCGACGCGCTCGACATCGCGCTCGTCTCGTTCCTGATCTACGAGCTGCTGCTGCTCATCCGCGGCACGCGCGCCGTGCAGATGGCGCTCAGCGGCGGCTTCCTCATCGGCCTGTTCTTTCTCTCCGAGTGGCTGCAGCTCGAAACGGTGAACTGGCTGATCCGCAATCTCGCGGCGTACGTGGTCGTCGCCATCATCGTGCTGTTTCAGTCGGATATTCGCCGCGCGCTCGCGCACTTCGGACGGGCGCCGTTTTTCCGGTATTTCGAGCGCGCGACCAGCACCGACGAAACGCTCGAGGAGCTGGTGACCGCCGCGACGACGCTCTCGGCGCGGCGCATCGGCGCGATCATCGTCGTCGAACGGCAGATCGGCCTGCGCAACTACATTGAAGGCGGCATTCCGCTGGATGCCACCGTGACCTACGATTTGATGGCAACGATCTTCCAGCCGGGCTCGCCCCTCCACGATGGCGCGACCATCGTCCAGGGCGATCGCGTGTCCGCCGCCGCATGCTTTCTGCCGCTGTCGGTCAATCCGCGTGTCAGCCGGGAGCTGGGGACCCGTCATCGCGCCGCCATCGGCCTGACCGAAGAAAATGACGCAGTGGCGATCGTCGTGTCGGAGGAGACCGGGATCATTTCTCTCGCGATTGCGGGGGATCTCGAGCGCGGCCTGACCGCCGACGCGCTGCGGATTCGCCTCCGCGCGCTGCTTGGCGGCCGGCGCGGCCGGCTCAGGCGGACGACTCCGCGGGACGCTCTCGCGTAATGGCTGTTGTTGGACTACGGCATACCGGGCTCAAGCTGATGTCGATAGCGCTCGCGGCGCTGCTCTGGCTGGCTGTATCAGGCGAGCAGATCGTGGAGCGCCCGTTCCGGATCCCGCTCGAGTTCACGAACATGCCGCAGCACCTCGAACCGGTCGGCGAGCCTCCCAACGTCGTCGACGTGCGCGTCCGCGGCTCGTCCGGCCGGCTGAGCCGGATCGCCGCCGGAGAGGTGGTGGCCGTTGTCGACTTGCAGGGCGCCCGGCCGGGACAGCGGTTGTTTCACGTCACGAACGGCGACGTCCGCACACCATTCGGCGTGGAAGTGCTGCAGGTGGCTCCGGCGAGCCTGTACATGACGTTCGAGCCGTCGGCCACCAAGTCCCTCCCGGTCGTTCCGGAAGTCGAAGGAGAGCCGGCCCCGGGATTCGAGATCGCCACGCGTGCCGCGGAGCCGGCCACGGTCGACGTCGTCGGCCCTCAAAGCGCGGTGGCCGCAATGACCTCGGCGATCACGGAACCGGTATCGGTCGAGGGAGCTTCGGCAACGGTGGTGGAGATGGTCAGTGTCGGCGTCTCCGATCCGACCGTTCGGTTGAAGAACGCGAGCCCCGTTCGTGTCACCGTGAACGTGAAGCCGGCGCAGCTGCAGTGGGCCGTGAACGGAGTGGCCGTCAAGGTGTTGAATGCGGCCGGCCGGACGACGGTATCGCCGGCAGCAGTGACCATCCATGTGCGCGGGCCGCGCGATGCGAAGGGGGCGGACGCGCAGTCATTCGATGCTTCGGTTGACGTTGCCGGGCTGAAGCCCGGCCTCTACGAGTTGCCCGTGCGAATCGTGATTCCACCGCGCGTTGGATGGACGCGAATCGAGCCGGCGCAAGTTCGCGTCAGAGTCCAATAGCGCGGATCCGCGCGACACGCATAGGAGAGTCATGGGGCGGTTGTTCGGAACAGACGGCGTACGCGGGAAGGCCGGTGACTACCCGCTCGATCCCGCCACGGTGCGGCGGCTCGGTGCAGCGCTGGCACGCGCACTCCGCGAGGACGAAGGGACCGTCCGGTTTCTGGCGGGCCGCGACACCCGCGAGTCGGGCGGCTGGATCGAGCGCGAGCTTGCGTTCGGGATTCGTTCCCAGCACGGGATCCTGACCAGTGCCGGTGTGCTCCCCACGCCTGCAATCGCCTATCTCACACCGCGCATGGCCTACACCGCCGGCGTGGTGATTTCGGCCTCGCATAACCCGTTCGAAGACAACGGCATCAAAGTCTTCTCGGGAGCCGGCGAGAAATTCACCGAGGCTCTGGAGCAACGCGTCGAAGCGATCGTCGCCGACGATGCGTGGGCCGTTCCGGCCGGCGACGCGGGCGCGGTTGAAGAAATCGACTATCGGTCCGCGTACGTCGGCCATCTGCTCGAGATTCTGCCGCCGTCTCTTCGCCGCAGCGATCTGCGGGTGGTCATCGATTGCGCGAACGGCGCCACCACGACCGTCGCGCCGCGTGTGTTCGATGAGCTGGGTGTCGAGGCCCGCTGCATCGGATGTGCGCCGGATGGCCGCAACATCAACCTGCGCTGCGGATCAACGTCGCCTGAAGGTCTCGCGCGGACCGTGGTCGCGGGACAATACGACGTCGGGATTGCGTACGACGGCGACGGCGACCGGGCGATTCTCGTGGACGCACGTGGTCGCATCGTGGACGGCGACGCCATGATGTTGATGTGCGCGAAGCAGTTGCAGGCGGAAGGCCGGCTGAAGGGCGACGCAATTGTCGCGACCGTGATGAGCAACATCGGTCTGGAGATCGCTCTTCGCGACGCCGGTATCGGTCTGGTCCGCTGCCAGGTTGGCGACAAGTACGTGATGGAGGAGATGCTGCGCCGAGGACTGGTGCTGGGCGGCGAACAGTCCGGCCACGTGATCTTTTCCGATTACCTGTTTACCGGCGACGGGCTGGCCACCTCGCTCAACGTCCTTCGAACGATGGCGACGTCGGGACGCTCCCTCGCCGACCTGGCGTCGGATCTGAAGACGTATCCGCAGGTGCTCATGAACCTGCGGGTTCAGCAGAAGGTGGACCTCAAGACGATTCCGGAAGTCGCCGGCGTCATGGCACGCGTCGAACAGCATCTTGCAGGACAGGGGCGGCTGCTCGTGCGGTATTCGGGCACCGAGCCGCTGCTGCGTGTGATGCTGGAAGGCCGGGACGAGTCCGAGATCCGCCGGCTCGGTCAGGAGATCATCGATGCGGTCCGCGAGCATGTCGGAGCCGCGGCGTAACGGAAGATGATCAAGCTCTCCGTCAACGTCAACAAGGTCGCGACGGTACGCAACTCGCGTGGCGGACGTGTGCCGTCGGTGGTTGACGCCGCCCGGGTCTGTATCGAAGCCGGTGCGCCCGGGGTCACGGTTCACCCCCGGGCCGATGAGCGCCACATCACCGGGCGCGATGTCCGGGATGTGTCGGCACTCCTTCGTACGGGTGGCGGCCGGACCGAACTCAATATCGAAGGCGATCCGCGTCCGGACCTCCTCGCGCTCGTTCACGAGGTCCGCCCGACACAATGCACGCTCGTGCCGGTTCGGCCCGGCGAAATCACGAGTCAGGCTGGCTGGCCGGCGGACACTCCGCGCGCGGCAATCTCCGGCATCGTCGGTGATTTGCGGAGCGACGGCATGCGCGTGAGCCTGTTCGTCGACCCCGCTGAAGCGTCCGTGCGGTGGGCCGCTGACGTCGGCGCCGACCGGGTGGAGCTGTACACCGAACCGTTCGCCCGCGCGTTCGAACGGGGCGCAGACGAGGCTCGCCAATCATTCGCGACGTATGCGGCGGCTGCTGAGCTCGCGCAGTCGCTGGGCCTTGGCATCAACGCCGGACACGATCTCGACATGGAGAACCTGGTCCTCTTCCGGACGCTTCCGCATCTCGAGGAGGTGTCCATCGGCCACGCCTTGATCAGCCACGCCCTGTTCGTCGGCCTCGATCGCAGCGTGCGGGAGTATTTGAGCATCCTCCGCCAGCCGTGACCGCTGTCATCGGCCTATCCCGTGGAGCGTGCCTTGCCAGGCGCGCCCGTGGGTGAACTAAGATCGGTTCGGCTTCATGAAAGCAGAATCCGTGGCGTTTGCCGTTGCCGGCATGTGCTTTGGCATCATTCTCGGATGGGTGCTGGCGACGCAGGACGCTGCCCGTCCGGACCGGAATGCGCCGGCGCAAGCGCCCGCCGCCGCCCCGGCCGCAACGGGACAGCGGCCTCCGGCCGCTCTCGATGAAACGCGGGTCAAGGCACTGCAGGCGGCCATTCAACAGGATCCGCGGAACGCCGGCAATCACGCGCAGCTCGGGAATACTTATTTCGACGCCGAGCAGTGGACCAACGCGATCGATGCCTACGAACGTTCGCTGCAGCTCAATCCAAACGACGTCGACGTCAGCACTGATCTGGGAGTCAGCTACTTCTACGCGAATCGCGCGGATGACGCCCTGGCGCAGTTCGAGCGTTCCCTGAAGCTCGACCCGAGACATACGAAAACCCTTTTGAACAAGGGGATCGTCCTCGCATTCGGCAAAGAGAATCTGGCCGCCGCCGCCGAAGAGTGGAAGAAGGTTGTTGAGATTGCGCCCGATTCGCCAGAAGGTCAGCGGGCCCGAAGCGCACTCGAGGGGGTGGCTGCGGCCCACGCCAACCAAGGCACGACGAATCAGTGATCAAGGTTCTGCTCATCGCCATCCTCGTGCTGCTCATCGCGCGGGCGTTCTGGCGTGTGGTGGATGGCATTCTGGAGGCGGCTGGAGGGCGGCGGGAGAGTCGCGTTCCGCCCGTCAAGCTGGTTCGCGACCCGGTGTGCGGAACCTACGTCGCGCAGAATCCCGCGTTGTCTCTGACCACCGGACGCACGACGCATTACTTCTGTTCTGAAGAATGCCGGTCCAAGTACCGGGCGGCGTAACTGTGGTATCCGCCTTCAGGCGGACCGATGCGATATGAGCACGCGACTCGAGGAGCAGATCAGGGCCGACATCGTTGAAGCCGGACGCCGCATGTACAGCCGCGGCTACGTCGCGTCGAACGACGGCAATATCAGCGCCCGCCTCGACGACAAGCGGTTGATGACGACGCCGAAGAGCGTGTCGAAGGGGTTCATGACTCCAGACATGATGGTCGTCGTCGACTACGACGGCAACAAGGTCAGCGGCGACCGCGACGCCTCGTCGGAGTTGCCGATGCACCTTGAGATCTACCGCAACCGGCCGGACGTCAACGGCGTGGTCCACGCACACCCGCCCATCGCCACCGGATTTGCCGTTGCGGGCATCCCGCTCACACGTGCGGTACTCGCCGAGGTCATCACGACCCTCGGCAGCATTCCCATTGCGGAGTACGGAACGCCCTCGACCGCGGAGCTGCCGGAAGCGGTTCGAAAGTACATCAAAGCTCATGACGGGATGCTCCTGGCGAACCATGGTGCCGTGACGTGTGGGCCGTCGGTGATGGCGGCGTACTACAAGATGGAGACGATCGAGCACTTCGCGAAGATCAGTCTGGTGGCCCGGCTTCTCGGCCGCGAGAACCTGATCTCGCGCGAAGAGGTCGAACGGCTTCAGGGTCTGCGCGGGTACTACGGAATCGCCGCGCCCGCGCCGCTGTGTACCGATCCCAACACGCCGCAGGATGTGGACCAATTCCTTTGTCAGGTGCTCGAGGCGCCCGAATCGGCGACCGAGCGCCTGGTTCCGGATGTCAGCCCACCGCTGCCCTCCGCGCTTCGCGCGATGGTGGACAGGCAGGCGGGCAGAGACGGTGAAATTCGGCTAACATACGGCGAACTTACGGCCCTGATAGCCGACGCGATAAAACAACTGAAATAGGGAAAAGCAACCGACTTCGGTCGGGAGCACGAGGACACGTATGGGTGAGGCGCTCGGGATGATCGAGACGAAGGGCCTGGTCGCCATGATCGAGGCGGCCGACGCCATGGTCAAGGCGGCAAAGGTCACGCTCGTCGGCTGGGAGAAGATTGGCGCCGGATACGTGACCGCGATCGTGCGCGGCGACGTGGCCGCCGTGAAGGCGGCGACCGATGCCGGCGCGGCCGCCGCGCGGCGTGTCGGCGAGCTGGTGTCCGTCCATGTCATCCCACGTCCGCACGCCAACCTCGAAGACGCGCTGCCGATCGGAAAGGCAAACGCGGGCGCGAAGGCATAATTCCCCAACCGGATTCTCAGGTAGTCCCGCAGGATGATTCTCGCGCGTGTCGTCGGTACCGTCGTGGCGACGCGGAAAGACCCGCGGCTGGTCAGCAACAAACTGCTGGTCGCACGGCCGATGGACCCCCACGGAAAAGCTGAAGGCACCTACCTCGTCGCTGTCGACACCGTTGATGCGGGGGTCGGCGAGACCGTGCTGATCGTCAGCGGAAGCTCTGCACGGATGGCGGCCGGAATGAAAGACTGCCCGGTGGACGCCGCGATCGTCGGCATCGTCGACGCCGTGGACGTATCGGCGGGCGACTGATGCAGCTCGCAACGGTGATTGGCGATGTGGTCGCCACACGGAAGGACGACAACCTGCAGAGCCGGACGCTGCTGATCCTGCAGCCGATCGGCGCCGATGGGAAGCCCGCCGGGCGAACGCTCGTCGCCGTGGATGCCGTGGGTGCAGGGGTGGGCGAGACAGTGTTCTTCGTCCGCGGAAAGGAAGCGAGCTTTCCGTTCCACCCGGCTGAAGTGCCGGCGGATGCCGGAGTCGTTGGAATCGTGGACTACTGGGACATCGAAACATGACGCTCGCACGCGTTGTCGGAACGGTGGTGGCCACGCAGAAGCACCGGAAATTCGAAGGAGCGAAGCTTCTGCTGGTCCAGCCGGTCACGCTCGACGACACGCCACGCGGCGTCGCGCTGCTGGCGGTGGATGCGGTCGGCGCAGGCGTGAACGAAAAAGTTCTGGTCGTGATCGAGGGCCGGGCCGCTGCCGAGGCAGTGGGCCGCAAGGGTACGCCGGTGGACGCGGCGATAATTGGTATCGTCGATCGCGTGGATCTCGATGATCGTGGAGTCCGGCTTCAGCCGGATAACCGGTGATGGACGAGCAGGAACTGCGCTCCATCGTCCGTGATGCGATAGCTCGACACGCGGCCGCCGCCGCGAATCCGCAGTTCAACCCACTTCAGGCTCAGATGCCGTCCAGCATCGCGCGTCAGCACGCCAGCCATGCGCTCTTCCCGGTGCCGGCGGGGTCAGATACCGGCGGTGCGTGCGTGATCGAGCCTGCGGTGTCGTGCAACCACTGTGGCTATTGCAAGTCGTACGGCCATTGATTGAAAGGCCGACCTCAAGGTCGGCCTCTACCATGTCCAAGCCGAAAGTCCTTCTGACTCGCAGAATTCCGTCTTCCGCGCTGGCGACGCTCGAGGCCGCATGCGACGTGGATCGCAACGACGGCAGCCAGCTGTCGCCTGAGCAGCTGAAGACCCGCCTCGGCGACAAGGAAGGCGTGGTGTGTCTGCTGACGGACATGTTCACGGCCGACGTGATGGATGCCGCGCCCCAGCTGAAGGTGATCGCCAACGTGGCGGTCGGCTACAACAACATCGACGTCGCGGCAGCGACTGCGCGCGGCATCGTCGTCACCAACACCCCCGAGGTGCTGACCGAAGCAACCGCCGACCTCGCCTGGGCGCTCATCATGGACATCACCCGCCGCGTGAGCGAAGGCGATCGTCTGATCCGTCGTGGCGGCTGGAAGGGCTGGGCGCTGGACTTCATGCTCGGCAACGAACTGAGCGGCAAGACGCTGGGCATCATCGGCTACGGCCGGATTGGGCAAGCCGTGGCCGCGCGGGCGGTGCCGTTCGGGTTGCGCGTGATCCACTCGGACGTGCAGGCGGTGCCCGGCAGCGGCGCGATCCCTGTCGATCGGCTGCTGGCGACGTCGGACATCGTCAGCATCCATTGTCCGCTCACCCCCGAGACGCGGCACATGATCAACCAGGCGGCGCTGGCGCGGATGAAGCGCTCTGCCTACCTGATCAACACGTCGCGCGGGCCGGTCGTTGACGAAGCGGCGCTCGCCTGGGCGTTGAAGAACGGGATCATTTCCGGCGCTGCGCTCGACGTGTACGAAGAGGAGCCGAACGTTCATCCCGATCTGCTGACTCTGGAGAACGTCGTCCTCACACCGCACCTGGGCAGCGCCACGACCGAGACGCGAACGGCGATGGCTGATCTCGCGGTACGTAATGCCATTGCCGTGCTGACCGGGCAATCCGCCTTGACGCCGGTGTCGTGACGGGCGGCCGTCCCCTCGGCGCGCCACGTCACGTCGATCGGATCATGCGCACCCTGGGGCGCGCAATCACCGATCTCGATCTGCCGGCGGTCGAGAAGATTTCGGAGGAACAGGCCGAGGAGCCGTTTCAGATTCTGATTGCGACGCTGCTCTCCGCGCGCACGCAGGACGCCACGACCCACGCCGCGTCGACGCGTCTGTTCAGGCGTGCCCGGACGCCGCGGGCGATGGCGGCGCTGCGGGTGAGGGAGATCGAGCGCCTGATCTATCCGGTCAGCTTCTATCGGAACAAGGCGCGGCACGTAAAGGCGTGCGGCGAGATGCTGGTGTCCAGGTTTGGCGGACGCGTGCCGCAGACGATGGATGAGCTCGTGACGCTGCCGGGCGTTGGCCGGAAAACGGCCAATCTGGTGATGATTCTCGCCTTCCGGAGCCGCGGGAACATCTGCGTGGACACCCACGTGCACCGGATATCGAACCGGCTTGGATGGGTGCGGACCAACGCGCCGGAAGACACGGAACACGCGCTGTACGAGACAGCGCCCCGCCGGTGGTGGCCGCACATCAATCTGTATCTGGTGACATGGGGGCAGAACGTGTGTCGCCCCATCGGTCCCCGCTGTGGAGCGTGTGCGATTGCGGCGGAATGCCCCCGGATCGGTGTTCGGGGGAAATCCGGCGATATATTGGTGTGAATCAAGGAGGCTGCATGCGACGGGTTATCAGCATTGCGATGATCGCCACACTCGGGGCCGTGGCCGGCCTGGGTGCGCAGACCGCCGGCGGCGGCGGCGCGAAAGCCGCGCTGCCTGTCGTCGTGTTCGAGACTTCGAAGGGGGTCTTCGAAATCGAGCTCTATCCCGGCGAAGCGCCGAAGTCGGTTGAGCATATCGTCGCGCTCGTGCGCCGCAATTTCTACAACGGCCTGCGTGTGCACCGCTTTGTCGAGGGATTCGTCGTGCAGTTCGGCGACCCGCAGACCCGCGACATGACCAAGAAGGCGATCTGGGGCGGCGGCGGAAGTGGAAGGACGATCGGTGTTGCCGAGATCAGTCCCAAGCGTCCCCATAAGCTCGGTGCGGTGGCGCTCGCGTATGCCAGCCGCGGCGGCCCGACCAGCGCTGACAGCCAACTCTACATCTGTCTGAATGGGCCGGCGCGGTACTCGGCAATCGAAGGTGATTACGCAGTGATCGGTCAGGTCGTTTCCGGAATGGACGTCGTCCAGCAGCTCAGAGAACTCGACGTCATTAAACGAGCGAGCGTGAAGGGGCCGGCACCCGCCGCGAAGAAGTAACCAGCTTCGCGATCTCCGGGTATCGATCGATCAGCTCCGGCGGGTACTCGCCGTCGATCGGCTGACCCACCTGCGCCTTGAGCATGACGGCGTTGACGACCGACTTCGATGAGAAGTGGTTGTTCGTGTACAGGTACGACTTGCGGACGAGCTCGGTCGCCGCGGTGGCGATTTCCGAGAACTCGCTCAGCTCCGCGGCCGAGTACAGATAGTTGTAGCGGTCTTCGCTTTTCTCATGACGCCACCACGCCGCCGCGTTCCGGCCGTGCAGGCGCATGTAGTAGAAGCTGCTGACGTTTGGCAGGTAATTCTGCCGAATCGAAAAACGAAACTTCGGTTCGTCGATCTGCACGAGCGCCGCACCGAAGGCCTTCAGCATCGAGAGGGTGTCGCCGATGGCGTCGCTCCAGCTTTTGTGCCGCAGTTCAACGGCAACCGGGTAGCCGCCGAATGCCCGCAGCAGGTGGGCGAGGTAGTCGCGCGACGCCTGCGAATCCTTGAAGCTTGGCGGAAACTGCGCCAGCAATGCTCCGAGGCGCCCGCTCCGGGCGAGCGGATCGATGCCGCTGCGAAACTCGTCGATATCGCTCTGCGTCACCCGCGCCAGCAGATCGAGAAATGCCCCTTCCGCGCCGGGCGCCCGCTTCACGGCCGCGTCTCTGAACATCGATGGATGCGTGAACTTCTGGTACAGCTTGACGGAAAAATCGAAGCCGGGACGCGTGCGTTCGACCCAGGTGCGAGTGACCTCGGCGCGCGGCAGCCCGTAGAACGTCGAGTTCACCTCGACGGTATCGAAGTGCTCCGCGTAGAAGCGCAGCTCGTCGAAGTCGCGCGTTCCGTCACGCTTCGACCGCGTCGCCGGGTAGAACAGGCCGTTCCACCTGCCTTTTCCCGACGGATAGCTCCACCCCGACGTGCCTATGAGCAGCGCCATAGGTCATTGATAATAAAAGGATTGGTCACGATCAACGAGATCTTCTACTCGGTTCAGGGCGAGTCCACGTATGCGGGACGGCCGTGTGTCTTCGTACGTCTGACGGCCTGTGACCTGCGCTGCTCCTGGTGCGACACACCGTACGCGTTCCATGAGGGGAGAAAACGCGACCTCGCCGACGTCCTGGCCGAGGTGGAGCGATACGACTGCCCGCTCGTGGAAGTAACCGGGGGCGAGCCGCTCCTGCAGGAAGACGTTTACCCGCTGATGAACGAGCTGCTGGCGCGCGGCAAAACGGTCCTGCTGGAGACGGGCGGCCATCGCAGCACGGCGCGCGTGCCTGATCCGGTCGTCACCATTCTCGACATCAAGTGTCCGGGCAGTGGCGAAGCGGATCGCATGGATTGGGAGAACCTCGACCGCCTGCGGCCGCGCGACGAGGTGAAGTTCGTGATCAACGATCGCGTGGATTACGAATACGCCCGCGATGCCATCGTTCGCTATCGCATCGGCGAACGAGCCGCGGCCGTTCACATGTCACCGGTCCACGGCGTGATGGACCCGAAGACGCTGTCAGAGTGGGTGCTGGCGGACCGGCTTCCGGTGCGCGTTCAGCTGCAGATTCACAAGTACATCTGGCCGGCCGACACACGTGGCGTTTAGTGGTGCGTTTTTCCCGATTCCGAACCGGCCGCGCCGTTGTCGCGGCCGGAAACCCGCAGTCGAACCTCGTTGCTGGCGGTACTCTTCCAGTTGAGACACACCACCAAGACACCGCAGGAGCAGCCGGCAGCGGTTCTGCTGCTCAGCGGCGGTCTTGATTCGTACACGGCCGGGGCGATTGCGTGCCAGGAAGGTTTTTCGCTGCATGCGCTGACGGTGCGGTACGGGCAACGGCACGTCCGCGAGCTCGAGTCGGCGCGGGCCGTCGCCGCTGCGCTGGGTGCGGTCAGGCACATCGAGCTCGACGTCGATCTGTCGGTGTTCGGCGGATCGTCGCTGACAACCGACGCGCCGGTGCCGAAGGACCGGCGGATCGATGCCGCCGACATCCCGTCCACCTACGTGCCGGCGCGGAACACCGTCTTCCTGGCGCTGGCGCTCGGATGGGCCGAGGTGCTCGGGGCCCACGACCTCGTCATCGGTGTCAACGCCCTCGATTACTCGGGATATCCCGATTGCCGGCCCGAGTACGTCGCGGCGTTCGAACACCTCGCCTCCCTGGCGACTGCTCGAGGCGTGAGCGGCGAGACGTTTCGGATCCATGCTCCGCTGCAGCATCTGACGAAGGCCGAAATCATCCGCCGGGGCATCGCGCTGGGTCTCGACTACGGTCTGACGCACAGTTGCTACGATCCTGATTCGGAAGGACGGCCGTGCGGGCGCTGCGACAGCTGTCTCCTGCGCGCGGCCGGATTCGCGGAGGCTGGCGTGATCGACCCGATCGTCACGCGGTAGTTCCGATGGGAGGCATCAGGAACTTCTCACTCCGCCGGCAGCTGTTTCTTGCGATCTCGTTCCTCTTGATCCCGCTGTTCGCCGCGGTGACCTGGTCCGGATGGCTGTCGTTCCGCGAACGCCGCAACGAGCTCGGGCAGCAGGCGCAAATACTGGCCAGTACCATCGCTGCGTTCGTCGACGGCGACGCGAAGGCGATCGCCGACGGGCTCGCGACGATACCCGTGCCCGAGGACGCGATCGTGGTCGTCACGGATGCGGACGGCCGGATCCTTGCGCAGAGAGGTGGAGGCACGCGAGGTGCCGATACGTCATCGGCAGCAGCGGGACCGCAGGATACCGGTGGTCCGTACCGATCGCTCGACGCCGATGGCGTCGAGCGCATGCACCAGCGGATCTCGACCGCCAGCGGGCGCCGCTTCGTCTCCGTCGGGCTGCCGGTGGCGCTTGCCTACAACCGGGCGACAACGCTGTGGCTGCGCAATCTCGCCATTCTGGCACTGGCCGTTGGCAGCTGGCTGTTCGTTGCATTGATGCTGTCGAACCGTCTCGTCGATGCCGTCGGCTACCTCGACGCCACGGCACAGCGCATCGCTCAGGGCGACTTCGGACCGATCAAATCCAAGGACATGTTTTCGCGCGAGTTCGCTGAACTGCAGGCGGCATTCGAGTCGATGCTGCAGCAGTTCAACGCCACTCGCGATCAGCTCGATTCGCAGATGAGCGAAGAGCGACGGATGCGCGAAGAGCTCGAATCGCTGCAGGGGCAGGTCATCCGGCAGGAGCGCCTTGCGGCCGTCGGTCAGCTCGTGTCGGGCGTGGCGCACGAAATCAATAACCCGCTGCAGTCGATCAGCGGATTCGCGGAGCTGTTGCGGCTGCAGCGGAACCTGCCGGAATCGGCGCACAACGACTTGAACGTCATTCTGCGCGAGAGCGCGCGCGCGAACGCCATCATCCGCAACCTGGCGCTGTTTGCACGCCAGCAACCCGGCCCGGCGGCGCGCATCCAATTGGGCGACGTCATTGCCGCGGTGGCCGAGCTGCGGCAGCGGCGGCTCCAATCCGAGCAGATCGAGCTGCGGATCGAGGACGGATCGACGCGGCCGGTGCACGCCGTGCTCACCGAGCTGCAGCAGGTCGTCCTGAATTTCGTCGTCAACGCCGAGCAGGCGATCCTGCACAGCGGCCGTATCCCGGCGCGCGTGACGATTCGCACCTTCGACCGCGATTCACGCGTGGTGCTGGAAGTCGAGGACACGGGTCCCGGCGTGAAAGCGGAAGACGAACCGCACCTGTTCGAGCCGTTCTTCACGACGAAGCCGGTCGGTCAGGGAACCGGTCTCGGCCTGTCGATCAGCTACGGGATTATCGAATCGATGGGCGGGAACATCGGCTACCGGCCGGCACAGGCGAGCGGAGCGATCTTCTATTTCGATCTGCCTGTGGCAACCGGCTGAGCGCCGCTCCGGCTGAACGACGCCAGGCTGACGGCGATGGCGTCGAGCGCCTGGTTCGCCGCGGCGCCAGCTCCTTCGAAGTTGTTGACCATCGCCACGAACGCGAGCCGCTCGCCATCGCGCGCGCTCACGTAGCCGGCCATCGACCGGATGTTCGACATCGTTCCGGTCTTGGCGCGGACATTGCCGGCCGCCGGGGTGTTGCGCATCCGTCCGCTCAGCGTGCCGTCAACGCCGGCAACAGGCAGCGCCGCGACAAACGCGGACGCGCCCGACGGATCGTGCATGTGCTGCAGGATGGCGAGCACGGCCTCGGCCGATACGGTGTCGCGCCGCGACAGTCCGGACCCGTCAACGAGCTGCTGCGACATCGCGGGTACCCCCCACGCGTCGAGCCGTTTCGCGAACCCCTCGAGCGCCGCGTCGTTGGTCGGCAGTTGCCCCCGGGCGGCATTCAGGCGCATGACCGCTTCCGCGTAGAGGTTGATGCTCTCCTTCATCAGCGGCTGAACGATGTCGCGAAGCGGCCTCGACCGATGGGTGAAGACAATCGATCCGCGCGATCGGTCCGGCGGCGGCATCACGTCGTCGACATCCCACGCTTCCCCCACCACCTCAATTCCCTGTGTCTGCAAACGGCTCCGCAGCGCGTTCGCAAACCAGATGGTCGGGTTGCCAACGGCGACCACGAGCCGCGCGGGCGCCGTCCCGGCGGGGATGGAGCCGGCAATCGTCAGGTAAGGCTCTTCGGGTCGCTGTTCCGGCCAGATCAGCTGCGTGGCTCCCGGCGCGCCGGTCACGACACGATTCGCCAGCGGCCGTGTGGCGGCCGGCGGGTCGACGCTCAGTGATGCCGGCGCACCCGGCCCGGGGCCGGGCGTGACCGTGACGGTCATCCGGTTCTCGGCGTAATTCAGCGCACCGAAGATCGCGCCGCCCGGATAGCCGAGGTCGTCCCACGCCCACGCCAGCTGCGGCCGCGGCTCCTCGATCGCATCGTCATCGCCGATGATCCGGCCGTCGATGCGGCGGATGCCGGCTGCTTTCAGCGCCGCCGCCCAGGCGGACATGTCCTCTCCGGCGCGGCCGCCGATCGTGGGATCGCCGGAACCGACCACCAGCAGGTCGCCCGCGAGGACACCGTCAGTGACAGGCCCGATCGCCCGAATCGTCGTTTCGAACTGATAGTCCCAGCCGACAGCTTCGGCTGCCGTCGCCACGGCCGCGATCTTCGCCACTGACGCCGGGACGAGCAGCGCTCGCGGCTGCAGCTCGAACAGCCGCTCGTTGCGATCGAGCGAGTGGACGGCGATGCCCCAGACGCCGCGCTGAACACCGGGTCCCTGCGTCGCCTGGGTGATGTCGCGCTGCAGTTGCGCAATCGCGGCGCGGGCGGTTGATGCCGGCGAGCTGGCGGGAGCAGCTTTGGTGCAGCTCAGTAATGCAAAATGCAAGACGCAGAATGCAAACACGGAGGTCCGCCTGAAGGCGGACACTACGTGGGCTTCGTTTGCATTGTGCATTTTGAATTTTGCATTACCGGATCACTTCATTTCATCGATCCCTTTGAAGACCTCGTCGAAGCTGGCTGGCGGCACTTTCGCCGTGCCCGGCTCGTCCGATCGGCTGGCGAGCACGTCGCCGCCTGACCGCGCGAACGTGACCTGTTCTGTCTTGCTGTCGTCGAAACGGACGGTCACAACCAGCGCCGGGCTCTTGAGTGCGGCATTCGTTCCAGCGTCGAACGATTCGGCCTGCAGGCCGGACACCTTCGCCAGCAGTTCCTCGACTTTTCTCGCGTCGATCTGTTTGCTCGCGGCGTTGTGCCAGGACTCGGAGCCGTCCTTGTTCTTGATCTTGTTGAGCGTGACCGTGTCGGACCCGCGTTTGAATTCGGCGTGTGTGGCCGTAAACGATCGCGAGTCGAACAGATCCTTCCGCCGGAACTCGCCGACGCCGCGGATCACGTCGGTGTAGAGCGTCGGCGCGACGGTGAAGATCATCGGCCGCGATGCGTCTTTCGCGTACATCAACGCGTTGTCCGTGTCGCCGAACAGCAGCGTGGCACGCGCGCTTCCCGCGGCGGCCGTCAACGACGCGACCGGCGGATCGAGCTTGCGCTTCGCGGCGTCGGCGCCATCCGGGGAGACGATCCCCTGCATCTGCCCCGACGACAGCCGTTCCAGCGCGCCCTCGACCGCGGCGAAGTCGGCCCGTCCCATTATCGGCGCGACGATGCGCCACTCGGTGCCGGTTTTCACGAGAGTGACCGCCGGCTTGCCGTCCTTCTGGATTTCGAGGCGATCCACCTTCTCCCGCTCGATTTTGATGACACTCTTGTCGCGCAGGGCGAACGTGTTCTTGTTGAACGTCGAGTCCACGAACGACGAGACGAGGAAGACACGCGGCTGTCCGGGCAGGCGCGCGTAGAGATCGCCTCCGGTTGGCGTCTTCTCGCCAAGCGCGATTCGCTGTGGCTCCTTGGCGCCCTTGGCCCGGAACTCGACCTCGACACGCGCCGGCTCCAGACCGTACTGCTTCAGATCGGACGCTTTTTCGTCGACGACCCGTTGAATCTCGAGTGTCGCCAGACTGCTGGTGATCGACGACAGTTCGCCCTGGTCCGCGGCCGCCGCTTCCGGTTCGACGATCTTCCACGCGCCGCCGGCCTTCTGCACCCGCGTCGTCTCGCCGTCGGCGGATTTGATGCGGATCTCCTCGACGTCCCCTTCCTTGACGGAGGCGAACGCCTTTTCCTTCGCATCGGCGGCCGTCGTGTCGCGGCCGTTGA
>JBOGIQ010000081.1:0-19612 GCA_050742535.1 Vicinamibacterales bacterium
GGCAACCAAAAGAGCTGTCGTGGCGGCACGGTTCCTGCTCAAAAAGCGAGGCGGTGAGGGAGTCATAGCAATGGCAATGCGATTCTTGGCATCCGCTCTCTTTTTTGCGCTTGTCACTGGACCCGCTGCGTCAGCTCAGCAGGCACAGGGAGGCGCACAAGGCCAGAATGCGAACCCGCCTGCCCAGGCTGCGGCGTCGACTGCGGTCCCGCCGCCCCAGGACGAGGTGAGCTTTATCGACAAGGCAAAGGACTGGGCCCAGCAGCACCAGATCCTCGAACGGCTCAACGGCGATGTCGATGGCTGGTATCCACGTCTTGGCGGGATGACGCGCGGTGGCGGTTTCGCAGTCGGTCCCGGCTACCGCTTTCATATTGGCAACGTGCTCGTCGATGCCTCGGCCGGTATCTCGACGAAGACATATACCGCCGCGGACATCAGAGTGCGGTGGCTGAGCGCGCTGGATGAACGCGTCGAGCTGTGGACGAACTATCGCTATGAGGATTTTCCGCAGGAAGACTACTTCGGGCGCGGCCTGACATCGATTCAGGACAACCGGACGAGCTACGACTTCGACAGCGTCGACTTTTCCGCGCTCGGCCTGTTCAAACCGCTGCCGTGGCTTCGCGTCGGAGCGGAACTGGGGTACATGTCTCCCGACATCGGCGAGGGCACCGATTCGCAGTATCTGTCGATCGAACAGGTCTTTTCGGATGTCGAGGCGCCGGGGCTGATCGAGCAGCCGGACTATCTCCACACGTCCTTCTTCGCCGACGTCGATTACCGCGACTATCCCGGTCGTCCCCGCCGCGGGGGGTTCTATCACGTGGCGCTCGGGTTCTGGAATGACCGGACGCTCGAGCAGTACGACTTCAAGCGTTTCGACGCAAACGTCTCGCAGTGGGTCCCATTCGACGTGGAGAAGAAACACGTCGTGCTCGGCCGCGTCGGCCTCAGCTACGTCAACAACGAGACCGGCAGCCGCGTCCCGTTCTACTTCCTGCCGTACGTCGGCGGCGTCGATACCATCCGCTCGTTCCACGAGTTCCGGTTTCGCGACGAAAACGCGTTATGGATGACGGCCGAATACGCCTACACGCCGATGAAATGGTTCAGCGTGGCGACGTTCATCGATGCCGGGAAGGTGGCCTCGGACTGGCAGGGCGTCCGCCCGACCGGTCTCGAGCGGGGCTATGGCTTCGGCGTGCGCGTGCACTCCAACAAACAGACCTTCGCCCGCATTGACCTCGCGACGGGCGGCGGCGAGGGATGGAAGCTGTTCCTCAAGCTCGGCCCATCCTTCTGATACGATCGCCGCCCACTGACTCAGCGCGCGGAGGAGGCTCACCGGAAGACGGCAATGGCTCGACTCGGGTTGCTCGTTGTCCTGATCGTCGGCACCGCGTTTCCGCTCGCCGGACAGCAATCCACAACTGCCTTCGACGCTGCCTCGGTCAAGGCCAGCGCGCCTGGCGCAACGGGCGCGTTGTGGGCCGGGCGCGGCCCCCAGTTGACCATCCAGAATTACCGGCTGCGCGACATCATCCTCGGCGCTTACGGCCTTCGGCCGTATCAGCTTGCCGGCGCACCAGGCTGGATCGACACAGCCCGCTTCGACATCGTCGGCCGAGCGCCGGAAGGTGTGCCTCGCAACGACACGATGCTGCGCACGCTGCTAACGGACCGCTTCCGGTTGAAGACGCACACCGAAATGCGACAGATCCCCATCTACACCCTGGTGCTCGCACGCGATGACCGGCGCCTCGGCCCGCAACTTCGGCCCTCAACGATCGATTGCGCCGTCACTCGCTGCACGTCGAGCGTGGTGTCCGGAAAGATCCGGACGAGCGGCTATTCGATGGCCGAGGTCGTGCGACTTCTGACCGGAAACGTCGATCGCATGGTCGTCGACGGAACGGGACTGACGGGCATCTACGACCTGGAGCTGGCGTGGACTCCTGACATTGGCGCGGCCGAGGTGGTGACTCGTGACGCGCCGAGTTTGTTCACCGCCATCGTCGAACAACTCGGCCTGAAGCTGCAACCGGCCGTTGGCCCCGTGGAAGTGCGGGTGATCGACTCGGTGGAGCGACCGACACCCGACTGATCACGATCTCCCGTTCCTGAAGCTCGGCCCATCCTTCTGATCTTCCGATGCCCCAGTGATCTCATGCCCTCGTGAGGCGCGACGCGACTGAGCCGATGTGGAGCGTCGAGCAGAGCCACATCACGTAGCGTTGAAGATGTGGTCCTTTTGCGAACCATCCGTCCGGCGCCACGGAACAACTCGCCAGCTGTTTTCTGCAGAGCCGGTTGGCTTGACCTCGCTCCTGGCCGAGCCAGGTCGCAGCGCCTACACTCTTTCGGCCGTCGCGCTGCGGCTCGTCATACAGAGCCAGAGCACGGCGGACGGGTTAGATAACCGCCCTCGTGACGTCCTGCGAAGCAATACGACTCAGCCACACGTCAATTGCACGTTTCCGTGCCCGTCAGCTCCCGTACCGAAATCTGTGCCTGGCTCGATCCGTGTCGACCGTCAGTGGTCACGACTTCTACGGTGACCGTTTTGGTCCCGGTGGTTCGGAAGACACGCGAGAGGATGTTTCCGGTGGTCGAAAGCGCCTCGACTTCCGCAACCGTGCCGCTGCGAATGTCCCATTCGTATCGGGCAATCGTGCCTGTGTCATTCGGCGGCAGCGTCGCAGTGGCCGTGAACGTGACCGGCGCACACCGCGCCGGCATGATCGGAACGGCGGTGATGTTCACCGACGGTGCCGCTTGATGGCCCACCGTCACCGTCGTCGATGAGACCGACGTTTTTTCCGCAACCGCCGTCGTCGTGATGCTGTAGGTCCCCGTCGCGCCATAGACGTGCGTGGCCGTCCGCGGCCCGGACACGATTCCCAGGCTGGTCGATGTGCCATCGCCCCATGAGACGTCGACCACAGGCGGCGTTCCGTCAGTGGCGATCGTTGGGGTCACCGTCAGCGTTACTGGTTGGCCGACGCTAGGAGCGGCCGGGGTCACCGCAAGTCCCACTGTTGCGGTGGGCGTGATCTTAATTGCGATTTCGAGAGCATTTGGTTCAGTGCCCGACACAGCAGCACCGGATGTTGCAACTATCCGGGCCGTTCCAATGGTGTCTCCGGCGGTGAACGTCGTACGGGCAATGCCGGCGCGTGTGGTGGCCTCCGCTGGCTCCAACCGACCGAGCGTAGCGCCGAACCTGACGAGGGTTCCGTCCGGCACGGGCGTTCCTGCTTCTTCCACGACCATAGCGGTAACGTCGGAACTTTCGCCCGGCCGTAGCGTGACCGCTGGGGAAGAAACCGAAATCGTCGATGCGACTGGAGCGAACAACGGCATGCTACGGCATGCGGTCGAAAGAAACGGAGCGCTCACGACGATCACAAATATTTTTTTGATCATGGGGCTGTGCGGGAGCGCGCATCCTGCAGGCGTGGGTGCTTGAAGTCAAGAAGAAATCGCCACTGAGAATCAAACTCTACGCAACGGTAACAAGAGTCAGTGACAAGAGTCCCATGGTGTCGCTTTGTGTCAGTTAGACGCCATCGCGCTCATTACGTTCTGTCGACAACTCCTCTCGTCTCGCGAGCGCGTTCACAACTGATAGACGTCGTCGTGTTCATCGACGTGGCGCACATTAGACGATGAAGCACGAGACGACACGATGTGCTGCTGCAGAGCAGCTCACTCACATCATTGCTTGAACGCACTCACCGACACGACGTGTTCGTCTCTGTCTGCTCGTGTCACTCGGTGTCATGTAGGTCACTACGCCGATTTCACTTTTTTCACGTCGCTGTGCAAATGACAGCGGTTTCTCCTTGACGTCGCACAAACATCGCGCGAGCATGCGCGCTCGTCGCCGGTCTCTCTAAGGTCGAAACCACAACTCAATCGCGAATCGTTTTTCGGAGGGTTGCACTTCGATCGGGAGACGTGTGCTCGCTGATATTCGATTCCGCTGTCGCTTCTGGATGTGAGTTGATTTATGTCTGACAGCCGCTATTGCGAGATTCCGTTAGGCCGTCCGGCGAGAACGCGTGGGCGCGTGACCGCGTGGCTGGCACTCCTGGTCGCATTGCTCGCCGTGTTGGCCGCGCGACCCGCGCACGGTCAGGTGCGCTACGTCTACGACGATGTCGGGCGACTGGTCGGCGTGATCGATCCGTCCGGCGCGTCAGCGACGTACGTCTACGACGCCGTCGGAAACCTGTTGTCGATCTCGCGCTCAACGAGCGCCGTTCAGATTCTGAGCGTCTCGCCGCCGGTGGGACCGGTGGGAACCACCGTGATGATCTACGGCACGGGATTCAGCACCACGGCAAGCAGTAACACCGTCACGTTCAACGGCACCAGTGCGACCGTCACTTCCGCGACGGCGAATCAACTGGTGACGACGGTTCCGACGGGAGCCTCGACCGGCACTATCGCGGTGACGACGCCGTCGGGGTCGGCGACGAGCAGTACCTCGTTCACGGTGACAAGCGGCGGGCCCGCGCCGCCGACGATTACCAGCTTTACGCCGACCACCGGGTCCGCCGGCACATCGGTCAGCGTGAGCGGGACGAATTTCGAGACGCTCCTCACGAACAACAAGCTGCTGTTCAATACCACGCTGGCGTCGATTGCGTCGGCGAACTCGACGACCATATCCGCGCCGGTCCCGGCCGGTGCCACGTCAGGCCGCGTCTCCGTGAAAACACCGTACGGGATCGCCGTCAGCACGTCGGATTTCATCATTCCGCCGTCGCCGTTCGTGACGGGCGACGTTCAGACGACGGGCCGGATCTCGTTCGGGACCGCCACGCAGTACTCGATTACGACGGCGAACAAGATTGCGCTGGTCCTCTTCGACGGGATCAAGAACAAGCGCATCAGCCTGAACATGTCGAGCGTGACCATCGGATGGAGCTACGTGTCGATCATCAACCCGGATGGCACCGTACTGGTGTCGCCGACGTTAGTCCCGAGCTATGGGGGGTTCATCGATACCCGCACTCTGCCGATGACCGGGAGTTACACCATCCTGATCGACCCGGATTCCACCTATACCGGCAACATGACACTGACGCTCTATGACGTGCCGGCCGATTTCTCGAGCACGCTGACGGCAGGTGGATCGGCGGTGTCCGCCACGTTTACCACGCCCGGTCAAAACGCTGCCCTGACCTTCACGGGAACGCTGAATCAGCGCGTCAGCCTGAACCTGACGAACGTCACCGCGTACTCCGACGTGACAATTCGCAAGCCCGACGGCACGGCACTCTGGGGTCCTTCTTGGATTGGAGCCGGCAGTTTCATCGACACGATGACGCTGCCATCGGCCGGGACGTATACCGTTTTCGTTAATCCGTCCGGCACCTACACAGGCAACGCCACGTTGACGCTTTATGACGTTCCCGCGGACGTCAATACGAGCATCAGTGCCGGCGGGTCCCCGGTCTCCGTGGCGATCACGACGCCTGGGCAGAACGCGTCGGTGACATTCAGCGGAACTCAAAACCAGCGAGTCAGCCTGCTGCTCACGAACGTTGCGGCTTATTCCGACGTGACCATTCGCAAGCCCGACGGCACGGCACTGTGGGGCCCGTCGTGGATGGGAAGCGGCGGCCTCATCGATACGATGACGCTGCCGGCGACGGGGACGTACACGATCTTCCTCAATCCCGCGTCAACCTACATCGGCAACGTCACGCTCACGCTCTACGACGTGCCTTCGGATGTCTCCACCACCATCACGCCCGGCGGCTCGGCCGTCACGGTGACCACGACGATCCCTGGCCAGAATGCCGCGGCCACTTTCAGCGGCACGCAGAATCAGCGGGTCAGCCTGCGCGTGACGAATGCGACGGCGTACGCCGACACGTCCATCCTCAAACCGGACGGCACCGCGCTTGTTTGGCCGACATGGACGGGAAGCGGCTCCTTCATCGACACGGTGACCCTGCCAACCACGGGGACATACACCATCTTCGTCAACCCGTGGT
Organism: Vicinamibacterales bacterium; assembly: GCA_050742535.1. GTDB lineage: Bacteria > Acidobacteriota > Vicinamibacteria > Vicinamibacterales > UBA2999 > Gp6-AA40. The sequence continues at coordinate 6,015 of JBOGIQ010000081.1, forward strand.
CGACGTACACCGGCAACAACACACTCACGCTCTACGACGTGGTCGACGCCTCGGGGACGATCACCATCGGCGGCGGTGCGACCGGCGTCACGATCACCACCCCTGGCCAGAACGGCGCGTTCACGTTCAGCGGCACGCAGTCGCAGCAGGTCACCGTCCAGATCACCAGCAACACGATCGGCTGGACGACCGTCACGCTGCGCAAACCGGATGGCACCACGCTGACCACCACGGCAACGAGCGCCGGCTCGTTCAACCTGTCGACGCAGACGCTGCCGGTGACCGGCACTTACACCGTCTTCATCAATCCGGACTGGACCTTGACAGGGTCGCTGAACGTCAGCGTCACGTCGCCGTGATCGTCACATTCGAGGTTCTCGACGTGTCGGTTGGCATGGTGCGTCCGGTGGTAACGGGAATCTTCACGTATCGGAGATGGTCATGAACGTCTCGTCTGTCTCGACGCGAATCCGCAACGGGGTGTGTATCGCAATCGTCGGGGCCGCTCTCCTTGCCCTGATTCCGCGAGCGCCGGTTGGGGCGCAGAGCATTCCGGCGGACCTCGCCGGTTACAGCGTCACCTTGCTGCCCGGCGGACGCGAGCTGCTCCTCGGGGGTGTCTCCGGCGGAATCGTCCAGCAGGGCGGCTGGATTCGCGATCCGCGTTCGGCCGCCGTCGCGCCGGTCGAAGGCCTGACCGGACCGCGTGCGTGGCATTCGGCCACCCTCCTGCCGGACGGCACGGTGCTGGTGCTCGGCGGCAGCGACGCCCGGGGCATCCTCTCCCAGGGCGAACGTCTCATCGTCGGCCAGCCCGCTCGAGCTGTCGGCGAAGCGAAGTGGAATGCGCGCGCGGGTCACTCGGCCACGCTCGTTGACGGCAACCGGATTCTGCTCGTGGGCGGGCTCCTCAATGGCGTTCCTGTTCCGAGCATCGAGGTTCTCGCCATCGACACGCTGGCAGCGACGCCTGTGGGCGATCTGCCGGGCGGCGGCCGTGCATTTCACACGGCCCGCCTGCTGGGCGATGGAACGACGGAGATCTGGGGCGGCGAAGACGCGAATCGGAGCCCCCTCACCTCCGGCGTCGTGATCAATCCAGACACCGGGGCGATGGTGCAGATCGCCGCGCCCGAACGGGACGAAAACTTCGCGACGCTTGCTTTTTCCAACCCCGAGCAGGGCGCGTCCAACGTTTCGCTGCAGCCACAGGTCGCCCTTCGATTAACCCGTCCCGCGCAGGTCGAGACGGTGACGAACAGAACGATCACGCTCAGCAGTCCTGCCGGAGAGGTTCCCGTCTCCGTCGTTGCCGCCGAACGCGGCCGGCTCGTGTTCGTGACTCCGACGGTGCCGCTCCAACCCAATACCGGTTACACGATCACCGCGGAAGGGCTTCGCGATTCAACCGGAACGGCGTTTCCCTTCCTGACCATCTCGTTTACGACCGTATCCGAGACCGTGGACGCCCCTGACCCTGAGGAAGAGCTCTGGGAGCCGTTCGAGACAAGCGGCGTGCCGACGTGGCGGAGCAACCGGGCTGCGTCGAAGTGGCAGGAGCTTCCACCGTTGATGGCGGCCCCCGGAGTGACCGCGATGAGCGGGCAGGTGCTGAAGTTGAACGGGACTCCGCTCGCCGGTGTGACGCTGAAAATCCAGGGACAGTCGGTGACCACCGACCGGACCGGCCGTTTCCTGCTGGTCAATGAACGGATGACCACCGGATGGCGTGAGCTCTCGATGGACGGCCGCACGGCGAATGGACGCGGCGCGACATACGGAACGTTCGAGGCGGCGGTTCACGTGACCGCGGGGCGGACGACAGTGATTCCCTACACGATGTGGATGCCGAGAATCGACACGGCAAATGCCGTGAGGATCGCCTCGCCAACGACCGCGGAAACGGTCATCACCACGCCGAAGATCCCAGGCCTCGAGCTACGCCTGCCGCCTGGTACTGTGATTTCGGACGAGGACGGCCGCATCGTCCGTGAGGTCAGCATCACGCCGATTCCGATCGACCGGACGCCGTTTCCGCTACCCGAGGGGGTGAACGTACCAATCTATTTCACGATACAGCCTGGGGGCGCGTACCTCGCGGTCACTGGAACGGGAGAGCGCCGCGGCGCACGACTGGTGTATCCAAACTATCACGGCTACCAGCCGGGCATGACGATCGACTTCTGGCACTACAACCCGCGCGACGGCAAGCGTTGGTACGTCTATGGGCAGGGAACCGTCACCGCTGACCGTCGTCAGGTGGCGCCGAATCCGGGAGTGTTCTTGTACGAATTCACCGGCGCGATGGTGGCGCCACCGAGTCTGAATCCTCAGCCCGGGCCACCTGCAGCCGATCCGGGGAAGGATGGAGATCCAGTACATCTGGGAACCGGGCAGTTCACCCTTGAAGCGTTAGATCTGATCCTTCCGGATGTTCTGCCAATTGGCATCCACCGGACGTATCGCGCGAACGACACGATTGCCAGATCGTTCGGGATCGGCGCGAGCCACCAGTACGACATGTTCCTCTCTGGAAACACGTCTCCGTACAACTACGTGGACGTGATTCTGCCGGACGGTGGTCGCGTTCACTACGATCGGATCTCTCCCGGAACGGGATTCTCTGACGCCGTGTATGAGCACACGGCCTCTCCGAGCCAGTACTTCAAGTCAAAGATCTATTGGAACGGCACCGGTTGGAACCTCGATCTCAAGGACGGCACGCGGATCACCTTTCTAGAAGGTCTGGGTGCATCTCGTTCGTCGCAGGCTGCCGTCTCGAGCATTCGGGATCGTTACGGCAACGCGGTCGTGTTGACCCGCAACGGCGACGCAGATCTCACTCGGGTCGGCTCGCCGAACGGCAAATGGATCGAACTGACGTATGACACCAGCCACAGGGTGACGCAGGCGAAGGATCATACCAACCGAACGGTGCAATACACCTACGACACGTCGGGGCGGCTATGGAAGGTGACCGATCCGCTGAACGGCGTCACGGAATACACCTACGACACGTCGCATCGGATGCTGACGCTCAAGGACGCGCGCGGCATCGTATTTCTGACGAACGAGTACAACACAGCCGGGCGGGTTACGAAGCAGACGCAAGCAGACTCGACGACGTATCTGTTCGCGTACACGCTCGACGGCGCGGGAAAGGTCATCCAGGCGGACGTGACGAACCCGCGGGGGTTCGTACGGCGTGCCACCTACGGGGCGGCTGGCTATCTGTTGACCGACACTTATGCACTGGGCGAAACACAGCAGCAAACGTTCACGTCCGAGCGCCAAACAGGAACAAATCTAGTCACCGCGGTCGTAGACCCGCTCAACCGGCGGACCGAGTACACCTACGACTCGTTTGGGAACGTAACGTCGGTAGTCAGGCTGGCAGGCACGGCAAACGCTGTGACCGAGAGTTACACCTATGAATCCACCTTCCAACAGCTCGCCACCCGCACGGATCCCGTGAACCATACGGTGACGTTCGGGTACGACGCGAGCGGCAGACTGACGACCATTACCGACGCGGTCAGTCAGCAGACCACGTTGACCTACAATCCGAACGGGCAACCGCTGACAATCACAACGCCTGCCGGCACGACGCAGTTGACCTACGACGGCGGCGACGTTGCAACTATTGCCGATCCACTGGGGCAAACGACGACTCGCTTCGTCGATTCATTGGGGAGGCTCGCGCGGCTAACTAATCCGCAAGGACAGTCGACTAGGCTTGAGTACGACGTCCTAAACCGGATGACCAAATCGACCGACGCGCTGGGCGACACGACGTTCACCTACGACGCGAACGGCAATCTGCTGACCCTGACGGACGCTCGAAACCAGACAACGACGTACGCCTACAACAACATGGATCGTGTCGTAACGCGCACCGACCCACTCAATCGCGCCGAGTCGTACGTGTATAACGCAAGCGGTTATCTTCAACAGATCACTGACCGAAAGAATCAAGTCACGACGCACAGCTACGATCCATTGAATCGCCTCACCACGACTACGTACGCGGACTCGTCGACGACGACCACAACGTACGACGCGGGAAATCGTGCGACACAGATTGTCGACTCCGTGGCCGGCACCATTAGCCGGACATACGATCAGCTCGACAGCCTTACACAGGAAACAACGCCGGAGGGAACCGTCGACTACTCTTACGATGCGGCGGGACGGCGTACATCGATGACCGTCTCGGGCCAGACGCAACTCAGCTACAGCTATGACAACGCGGATCGGCTGACCAGCATCACGCAGGGGACGAGCACAGTCGGGTTCACTTACGACTCGGCTGGACGACGTGGAACGTTGACGTTGCCGAACGCCGTCACTGTCACCTACGGCTACGACGCAGCATCGCAGGTTACTACGATTGACTATACGTTGGGAGCGACGACGCTCGGCAACTTGACGTATGCGTACGACTTGGCTGGCAGGAGAATCTCGATCGGCGGGTCGTGGGCGCGCACTGGCCTGCCGGCGGCCTTATCGTCGGCCACCTACGATGCGGCGAACCAAATTGCGACGTGGGCCGGAACTACGTTCACTTACGACGCAAACGGTAATGTGACGAGCGATGGCTCGAAGACGTACACGTGGAACCCGAGGAACCAACTGACTGGATTAAGTGGCGGAGTCAGTGCGGGCTTTCAGTACGATGGCCTTGGTCGCAGGCGAGCGAAGACTATAAGTGGCGCGACGACTGGGTTTCTGTACGACGGACTCAACGCCGTTCAAGAGTTGGTCGGTGGTACACCATCGGCCAACATTCTGCCGAGCCTAGGCATCGATGAATGGTTGACGCGGACTGATGGCTCCGGTACACGCCATTTACTTGCCGACGCTCTTGGAAGCACAGTAGCGCTCAGCGACGCAATGGGTGCCGTGCAGACCCAGTATACCTATGAACCGTTCGGTGCCTCCTCCGTCACAGGTTCGGCGAGCGCAAACCCGCTCGGGTTCACAGGTCGCGAGCATGATGGGACGGGTCTGCTTTTCTATCGTGCGCGCTACTACGACGCGGCTGTGGATCGGTTCACGTCCGAAGACCCCATCGGGTTTGCCGGCGGGGACGCTAACCTGCATGCGTACGTCGCCAACCAGCCGACACAATGGACTGACCCAACGGGGCTCACTTACATCATGCTCCCGTTGAATCCTTTATGCGCGCCGGACAAACCGAAGTCAAAAAGCGACAACCAACCTCCGCTGGAACGTCCGCTCTGGTGGTACTTGATCTGCACACCGACGCCGCTGATAGTTCCAGACACCATAGCCGGCCCACTGGGGGGGCTAGCAGCTCCGTTGGTGAGACTACTGCCATTGGTGCGGATGAGTCCGCCGCATATCGACAAGAAGCCCCATCCATTCCCAATCTTGGGCAAGCAGCCACATGTCCAGGTCGATTTCTATTTGAAAGGCATTAAAGGGAGCGACATAAGTATCAGGATCCCTCTTCCCGGTTATCCTTGGTGGAAATAGCGAAAACGAATCAAGAAGTCGCTTGAAGATGGCTAAAGGATTCTGGAAGGCACTGTTCAGCCCGTCACCCAGTGTGGGTGCCACCGTAGATGACGATCGCGCATGGGAATTGTCGCGCCCTCCGCGACCACTCCGTCTGGCGCCTGCGTTTAAGGTCCTGTTTTCGGCAAATGCGATCATTGCCTTGGAGGGAGGATCTATTGACCCGCAAGTGGTCACTCGCCTCCAGCCGCACTCGGTCGTCCCGTCGTTGGTGATTCGGCCCGGGACCGTGTACCCAGTGTCACAGTGGTTTCATTTTCGCGCCGACGGGGAGGCGCTTAGAATTTTGGAGGATCTCACGCAACACTTTGCGGACGTCGAAATCTGCAATCACTTGTACGGGTACGAAGGCACAACTCTTCTCCTTGAGTGGCACGATGCGTTCCGGGGAGTGATTCGAGTCGCCGACTCTGTGCCGCCGACGCAAGTCGATGAGTTTTGTGCGGCTCTCGGCGTCCCTCCAGCTAGAAGACCAGCCCGTTGGCGTCATTAGGCCTTTCACTCCTCCTTCACTATAACGGGTGAACTAGAACCCGGGTGAGACCGCGACCTCGTTCGTCCTACGACGCGAAGGTGCGGGAAGGGAAGGCGGCGAAGAAGCCGTGCGCACGCTGTCACGAGAGCAGCGGCGCTGGAGAGGTTTTCGGCGCTCGTTATGGCGACTCTGGCCGCCGTCGCGTTCGGTGGCTTGGCATCCCCGGGGAGTTACTTTGATTCCCGACTACTGATGTGGATTGCCTACATGGGTGTAGTCGGATGCTTTGGCTACATCGTCGTTATTGAAGTGGAGCTGTTTCCGAATCTGGTTCATTCGCGGGAAGAAACGGTGAGCTTCTTTCATTGGCAGGTCCTGTGCTTGCTGTGCGTGATCGCGCTAGTGGGCTGTAACACGTCTCAATCCGACGCGGGAGCGCAGCGAGCGCCGCAGATCGAGGAGCATCTCGAACGAGTCCAGCCGCCTCTCGGCCTGGAAGTGGACGTTAGCGTGCTCGAGACGTTAAGTCCGTCCCGCATCCGACTGGGCCGCTCGCTGTTCTTCGATCGCCGGCTGTCGGCGGACGGCACGATCTCCTGCGCCACCTGTCATCGTCCGGAGCACGCGTTCTCCGAGCGGACGCCCGTGTCGTCCGGAATCAAAGGGCGTCACGGACGACGGAAGGCACCGTCTCTCGTCAACCAGGCGGCGGCGCTCTACCCGCACCTCTTTCGTGACGGCCGCGCCGCCACGCTGGAAGAGCAGGCGCTGCAGCCGATCACCAGTGCACACGAGATGGGCAACACAGTCGAAGGATTACTGAGAACGCTTGGTGCAATCGAGGGCTATCGGCCACTGTTCGCCGATGCGTTCGGGAGCACCGAGATCACTACCGCGCGTATTGCCACCGCAATCGCCGATTACGTCCGGACGCGTATGAGCGGCAACAGCCCGTGGGACCGGTGGCGCCGCAACCACGACGAATCCGCGGTTACCGAACAGGTGAAGCTCGGACACGAGCTGTTCTTCGGCAAGGCAGGCTGCAATCAGTGCCACCTGGGCAGCAATTTCAGCGACAGCTCATTCCACAACCTCGGTGTCGGCTGGGATCCGGCGGTTCAGAAGTTCCGCGACGAAGGCCGGTTCGGTGTCACGAAGTCCAAAAGCGATTTGGGCGCCTTCAAGACACCGACGCTCCGCGAGGTCACCCGGCACCCCCCGTACATGCACGACGGATCGCTGGCCACGCTCCGCGACGTCCTGGATTGGTATAACCGCGGCGGAGAACAGAACCCGTCTCTGGATTCGCGGATCCGTCCGCTGCACCTCACCGCCGACGAGCTCGATCAGCTGGAAGCGTTCCTGAACGCGCTCGAGGGCGAGGGTTACCACGATGAAGCGCCGGCGACGTTTCCCGAATGACCGGAGAGTTCCGTCGCAGCGTGCAAGACGTGAACGAACGTCGGTGGAAGCTGTTCCTGAAGCTCGGCCCATCCTTCTGATACGATCATTCCGCTCGCTGTAAACGCTTCACAATCTCCGACTTGTGCGCCTTCACAGTGAGGCGCCAGGCCGGGCTTGTCGCGCCGTAGGCGGGATCCCCCCATGGAATTCCCGAAGGCACAGCCGGGGCCGGCGGTGACCACCGCGATGGTGTGCGCGGGCGCAGTCGGCGCCCAGTTCGTCGCCGGCAAAGCCGCGCGCGACGCGCTGTTTCTCGCCAACGTCGGCGTCACGGCGCTCCCCGCGATGGTCCTCGCCACGGCGGCCTTTTCGATCCTGCTGATCGTCGTCAGCTCGCGCGGCCTGCGCCGGCTGGCTCCGGGGACGTTCGTGCCGATCGCCTTCGCCGTCAGCGCCGCACTCTTCCTCGCCGACTGGGCGCTGATCCCGTACGCCCCGAAGCTGGCGGCCGAGGCCCTCTATGTGCAGGTTTCCGGCCTCGGTCCCATGCTCGGCTCGGGATTCTGGCTGATCGTCACCGAGCACTTCGACCCGTATACGGCGCGCCGGACGTTCGGACGGATCGGAGCGGCCGGTACGATCAGTGGCCTCCTCGGCGCGCTCGTCGCCGACCGCATCGCCGCGGTCTTCGGCATGGCGGCGATCTTCCCGGTCCTTGCCGCGCTGAATCTCCTCTGTGCCTGGCAGACCCGTGCCCTGGCACGCGCGACCGCCGTGAGCCTGCGGCCACAGCCGCCCGAGCAGGCAGACGACGATGCGATGCAGGCCGGAAGCATGCTCGACGCTACGGCGCACCTGGCTGCCGCGTCGCCACAGACCGGCCTCCGGGCCCTCGCGCAGACACCGTATCTGCGGACGCTCGCCGCCTTCGTACTGCTCAGCACATTGGGTGCAACGCTCCTCGACTACGTATTCAAGGCGCAGGCGGTCGCCGCGGTTGGCAGCGGCGAGGCGCTGCTGCGATTCTTCGGCATCTACTACTCCGCCACGGCGCTCCTCGCGCTGCTGGTTCAGGTGTCCGCCGGCTCGAAAGCGCTCACGAAGCTGGGACTGGGGCTCACGACGAGTACTCCCCCGATGGCGATGTGTGTGGGTGGACTCGGCGCGCTTGTCTTCCCGGGGATCTGGACGGTCGTCGCCGTGCGCGGCAGCGAATCGGTGTTTCGTGGATCGCTCTTTCGAACCGGCTATGAGATTTTCTATACGCCCGTTCCGGCCGACGAAAAGCGGGCGGCGAAGTCGCTCATCGACGTTGGATTCGATCGCCTCGGCGACGCGATGGGTGCCGGCCTGGTCAGTCTGGCGCTGCTGCTCCCGCTGACGAGCCAGTACTCGACGATGGTCGCGCTGGCCGTGGTCAGCGGCGCCCTGGCCCTGATCGTCGCGCGGCAGTTGAATCGCGGCTACATTCACACGCTCGAGCGCAGCCTGATGAACCGCGCCGTCGAGCTCGAGCTGTCGAACATCGAGGACATCACCACACGGACAGCGATCTTCAAGACCCGTCCGTTCGTGGTGCCGTCGGCGACTGCGGTGCTCGACGTTGCCGCCGACACCGCGGTGACCGTCAACGATGCCGAGATTCAGAGCGTCATCGCGCTTCGCTCGCGCAACCGCGATCAGGTGCTGCGCGTACTGCGTCAGGAAGAGGGGCTCGCCGGGTCGCTCGTCCCTCACGTCATTCACCTGCTGGCATGGGATGCGGTTGCCGAAGACGCGGTGCGCGCGCTGCGCAAGGTCGCGGAGGAGCGCGTCGGGGCGCTCACCGATGCGCTGCTCGATCCGAACCAGCCGTTCGCCGTGCGGCGGCGCCTGGCCCGCGTCTTTTCGATCTGCGTGTCGCAGCGCGCGGCTGATGCGCTGCTGATGGCACTCGACGACGGGCGGTTCGAGGTGCGCTATCAGTGCGGGCGATCGCTGGCGGCCATTGTGTCGAAGAATCAGCTCGTCCGGATCAACCGTGAGCGCGTGTTCGACGTGGTCCGCGCCGAGGTCGCCGTGAGCCGCGGCGTGTGGCAGGGTTACCGGCTGCTGGACGGCATGCCGGACGAGAAAGAGTCGTTCGTCGACGAGTTTCTCAAGGATCGGGCCGGCCAGAGCCTGGCGCATGTGTTCGTCCTGCTCTCGCTCGTGCTTCCGACCACGCCGCTGCAGATCGCGTATCGCGGGCTGCACACCACGGACCCGGTGCTTCGCGGAACGGCGCTCGAGTATCTCGAGGGGGTCCTGCCGCCGGACATCCGCGACCGGCTGTGGCCGTTTCTGGGCACGAGCGCCCCGGTCAACGTCGGCGCGCGCGGACGGGAAGAGATTCTCAACGACCTGTTACGCTCAAATGAGTCCATCGTGCTGAACCTCAAGGAGCTCCGCCGGCGGGGCGGTCCGGGACGCTAGCCCGTGGCGAAACCAGGTCGCATCGTCGCCAAGGTGCGCGAGACCCCGCGTCCGGGAGACTCGCGGCGCACGGGACCCATGCCCGCGGAGCTGCTGGCGGGACAGATACAGCGGCTCGCGGTCTTCAGCGCCGTTGCCGGAAGCCTGTGGGCGTTCGCGCTGTTCATGGACCTCGCCGTGCTGCCCGCGGCGAACGGGACGGGAGCCTGGAACTGGCGGACGATCCCCATCGAGATCATCGCCATCGTGGTCTCGACGGCGCTGTGGTTTGTCTTCAAGCGGTCGGCGCTGAACCTCCGCGCCAAGCAGAACGCCGGCCTGGCGTTCATGCTGCTGAATGCCGTCGGCATCGCCACCCTCAACGCCTGGGGGTCGGTGCTGCCCCAGCCGGGAGAAATTCATATCTCCTGGATTGCCGTCCTGATCCTCGTCTACTCGATGATTGCGCCGGCGTCGCCGCGGCGGATGCTGCTGGCGTCGCTCGTGGCCTCCCTGATGGACCCGGCGGCATTTGCAATCGCCTCGCTGGCCGGCTCGCCCACCCCGCCGCTCATCGTCATCATCGTGATGACGTGGCCGAGCATCGCGTGCGCGTTCGTCGCGATGGTGCCGTCGCGCGTGCTGCAGCGCATCGGCCGGCGTCTGAGCGAGGCCCAGGAGCTTGGCAGCTATCACCTCCTCGAGCCGCTGGGAACGGGCGGCATGGGCGAAGTCTGGCGCGCCCGGCACCGGCTGCTGGCGCGCGATGCGGCCATCAAGCTGGTGCGCCCCGAGCTGCTCGGAGCGTCGACGGAGGTCGAAACGAAAACCGTGCTCCGGCGGTTCGAGCGCGAGGCGCAGGCGACGGCCACGCTCAGCTCGCCGCATACCATCCAGGTGTTCGACTTCGGCGTCACCGAGGATGGCGCGTTCTATTACGTGATGGAACTGCTCACCGGCCGGGATCTGGAGTCGCTGGTTCGCGAGTTCGGTCCGCTTCCGGCGAGCCGGGTAATCTATCTGCTTCGCCAGGTTGCCCACTCGCTGGCCGACGCCCACGCCCGCGGCCTCGTGCACCGTGACATCAAGCCGGCAAACATCTATATCTGCCGCATGGGCCTGGAATACGATTTCGCGAAAGTGCTGGACTTCGGGCTGGTCAAGGTGAAACAGTCGCGGAACACCGACACGCTGTCGACGATTCAGCACACGACATCGGGTACGCCGGCGTATATGGCGCCGGAAACGATTCTCGGCGACGCCGAAGTCGATCGGCGCGCCGACGTCTATGCTCTGGGGTGCGTGGCGTATTTCCTGTTGACCGGGCAGCTGGTGTTCGAAGCGGACACATCGATGAAAGTGCTGATGCACCACCTCAATACGCCGCCCATCCCGCCGTCGCAGCGGACCGAGCTGCCGATCCCGCGCGAGCTCGACGAGCTGGTGCTGGCGTGTCTGCAGAAGGATCCGGCGCGGCGTCCGCAGCATGCCGGAGAACTGTTCCGCATGGCGTATGACTGCCGCGCGTGCGAAGGCTGGAATGCCGACGCCGCTGAAGCCTGGTGGCAGGCGCACCTGCCCGAACTGACCGGTCCGCTCACCGCCACCACAGGCGAGCGGACAACGACCGCGGCGGCGATGTGAGCACCGACGCCTCTATCGCCACCAACGCGCGCAAGTCACCGCTCGATCGCCTTCTCAGCCTCGCCGCAGACGTCCGCGGCGGCGAAGGCACGACGGTACTGCTGCTGGCGCTGAACGGCTTCCTGCTCCTCGCCTCGTACTACGCTATCCGGCCGCTGCGATCGGCGCTTCTCCAGCCGGTCGTCCTGGAACTGCCTGGTGGCGCAGTGCTCAGAGGCCCCGAGATCGGCTCGTATTCAGGAGCGATCCTGGCCGCGCTGTTTCTCTTCATCGTGCCGCTGTATGGCGCGCTCGCCAGCAAGGTCACACGGATACGACTGCTCAACACGGTAACGGCGTTCTTCATCGTGACGTTGCTCGGTTTCTTTCTGATCACCACGAGCAAGGCGTACCCGGCCCTGGCTGGCATCACGTTCTTTCTGTGGATAGGCGTGTTCAACCTGATGGTGATCGCCCAGTTCTGGTCGTTTGCAAACGACCTCTACACGCCCGAGCAGGGCAAGCGCCTGTTCGCGATCGTCGGGTTTGGCGGATCGGTCGGCGCAGCGTTCGGCTCGGTGATCGCCCGCTGGCTCGCATCGCAGTTCGGCGCGTTCTTCATGATGATCGTCGCCGCGTCGATGCTGGCGGCCTGCATGCTGCTGACGAACGTCGTCCATCGTCGAGACCGCCGTGGCCGGACCGCCACGACACCGGGAGAACGGTCGGCCGAACAAGCAATCGGTGGACGCGGGGATGGATTCCGGCTGGTACTCGCGGAGCGTTATCTGCTCTGCATCGGCTTACTGACGCTGGTCAGCAACATCGTCAACACCGGCGGCAACTACATCCGCGACGTCGTCGTCTTCGCTGCGGCAGAGGCGGATGTCGTCGCGGGCGCCACCACGCTGTCCGCCCAGGACGTCGTGTTCAACTACATGGCCGGGATGGATTTCTGGCAGAACGTCCTGTCCATGACGATGCAGTTCTTTCTCGTGTCGCGCCTGTTCAAGTATCTGGGGATCGGCGGATCGCTGTTCTTCCTGCCGATCATCGCCCTGGGCAGCTATAGCGTGTTCGCCCTGATGCCGGTGCTGGCGGTCATTCGAGTGGCGAAGGTGACCGAAAACGCGACGGACTACTCCGTCCAGAACACTGTCCGGCGAGCGCTCTTCCTGCCGACGAGCCGCGAAGTGAAATACAAGGCGCTGCAGGCGGTCGAGACGTTCTTCTGGCGCGCCGGCGACATGCTTTCGGCTGTCGCGACGTTCGTTATCATCCAATTGCTGCAGCTGACGGTCCGCAGCTACGCCGTGTTCAACATCCTCATCGTGGTCGTCTGGCTGGGCCTTGCCGCGTTCCTGGCCAGAGAATACCGCCGCCGTACGGGCGAGTCCGAGCGCATCGCCGCATGATTCGTCATCGCTGTCGTCTATTCATCGCGAGCGTTGCGATCCTTGCCTGCGGATTGCCCGCCGACGCGCAGGAACGCGAACCGGAGACACGCGCCGAAGCCCTGCGCCGTGAACGCGAAGAAAAAGCCACGCGCCTCACGCCGCCCGACCCGAACAGACTCGAACGGGCGCTGCTCGACCTCGAAAACGGGCGGCTGTTCGAGCGGCTGCTCAGTCCCGCCGAAGGCCTCTACCCGAAGATTGGGACCATTACGGCGGGCAGCGGCCTTGCCGTCGGCCCCGGCTACCGCGCCAGCCAGCGGCTTGGCGGCGCCGTCGACTTCAGCGCCTTCGCGATGGGCTCCATCAAGAAGTACTGGATCGCAGACGCACGCGTGCAATTGCCCCGGCTGCTGAACGAGCGCCTGGGTCTCGACGCGCATGTGCAGACCTACGACTTCCAGGAAGAGCTCTTCTTCGGCCTCGGTCCGGACTCGGCGCGGGCAGACCTGGTGCACTACGGCCTGCGCAACACGATCGTCGGCGGATCCGCCGCCGTCCACCCCCTGTCGTGGCTGACCATCAGCGGCGCGGCCGACTTTCTCAATCCGCGAATCGAATCGGTCACCGATGACGAGGACGACATCTCGACCCGTTTCGACGATGTGACCGCGCCGGGGCTGGCGGAACAACCGGACTTCATGCGCTATCCGAGCGCGGTCGACGTC
>JBOGIQ010000082.1:0-19590 GCA_050742535.1 Vicinamibacterales bacterium
GCACGGTGATGATGGTCTTCGAGCGCAGCTCCGATGCGATGGACGAGGCGCCGAGATAGATCGCGCCACCCATGCACAGGTAGCTCCAGAGGTCGAGCGAGCCGGACACGGCGTTGGCGCGGAGAAACGCGACGAACTCCGGCCCGCGTTCAGGCTGCGCGAAGAGCGCAGGGCCCGAGCGCAGGAACATGATGACGACCGCGAATCCCCACATATAAAGCGCGCGCTGGCTCATCACCGCACGGAATGCGTTCTTTGCGACCAGGACGATATGCCTCACGACACGACTCCCGCGTGCTTCAGGTAGGTTTCCTCGAGCGTCGCGGCGCGCATCGGCTGCACGGTGCCGATCTCGAGCGGCACGGCAAGCAGCATCTTCAGCAGCGTCTGCTTGTCCGCGGCGTCGCAGCGCAGGATGGCAGCGCCGTCGGTCTCCTGCAGCACCGTGACGTCGTCGCGCAACAGGCTCCGGTGCGAGGGCGTCCAGCCCAGCACCTCGATGTCCCACTGCTGACCGGCGGCGCCGAACGACGCGATCCGATCCGCGAGGACGACCTGCCCCTGCCGCACCATCACGACTTCATCGCAGGTCCGCTCGACGTCCGACAGGATATGGCTGCTGAGGAACACCGTGCGGCCGCGCGCTTTTTCCTCGACGATGATGTCGAGCACGAGACGGCGCCCTTCGGGATCGAGACCGCTGGTCGGCTCGTCGAGAATCAACAGCTCCGGATCGTGAATGAGCGCCTGCGCCAGGCCGAGGCGCTGCGTCATGCCCTTCGAATAGCTCGAGATCGGACGCTTGCCGGCGTCGGTCAGCCCCATGCGATCGAGCAGGCCGGGGATCGCCGCATCCAGCGACGCCGAGGACATCCCCGCGAGCTGGCCGTAGTACCGGAGCGCCTCGCGCGCGGAATAGAACCCGTAGGTGTAGAAAATTTCCGGCTGGTAGCCGATCCGTCGCGCGACTGCCGGCCCTGGTGCTTCGCCGAACACGCGCACCTGTCCGGCGGTTGGTTTGAGGAATCCGAGCAGCGTATGGATCGTCGTCGTCTTGCCGGCACCGTTGGGACCGACGAAGGCGACGATGCTGCCGCGCGGTACGGTCAGGGAGAGACCCCTGACGGCCTGGACGATGCTGCGCCGCATCCCCGCGCGATAGTTCTTGACGAGACTGTCGACGGAGATAACCGGATCGGGCACTCGTTGTCCTTTCGTGGGGCGAGCCTTTCAGGCTCGCCACGCGGACCCGACAGGGTCCGCGCCACGATCATTCGCTTCAGATCACGTCGATTACACGCCCGCGGCTTTCAACGCTGCCAGTACTCGTGCATTGCGGAACGGCAGGCGACGCAGGCGCACTCCAGTTGCGTCGTAGATGGCGTTCGCGACCGCGGCGAAGAGCGGCTTGCACACGGTCTCGCCCGCGCCGTAATGCGGCAGGTCGGGCCGGTTCTGGTTCGGATCGCCGTTGACAATCACGACCTCGATCGACTCCGGCGTGTCGGCGTGCGTCAGCGTCGGGTAGCTCGCCCAGTCCACGCTCGTCACCTTCTCGGTGTCGAAGGTGACCTCCTCGTGCAGCGCGCGGCTGAGCGCGTACATCATCCCGCCCTCGACGGTCCGTTTCAGGCCTTCCGGGTTGATCACCAGGCCGCAATCGTGCGCGCAGACGAGGCGCTTCACCCAGACGCGGCCGGTCCGGCGGTTGACCTCGACTTCGGCGATCTGCGCCACCACCGTCTGGCTCCGGAACGTGTACGCGATGCCGCGGCCGGTGAGGACCTCACCTGTGCCTCGCGCGGACGGAGAGGGACGTGGCTTCCAGCCGTACTGTTCAGCCGCGGCCCGGACGCAGGCGATCGATCGTGCCCGCTTGAAGCCGCTGTCGTCGGTGGTGCTGGCTGTGAGCAGCTTGAGGCGGAAGTCCACCGGATCGGCTTTCGCCGCCGCCGCGAGCTCGTCGATGAACGACTCTGACGCGAATGTGACCTGCGGTCCGTTGGGGTCGCGCAGGTTGCCGGTGCGGAGCGGCGTCTCCCACACGAGCGGCAGTCCGACGACGTGCGCCGTGGTGCGCCGGTTCGGGATGGCGTACATCTCGGACGGTGTCGCCGCGCCGCCGCGCGCCGGCGTTGCCCGCCGTGTTCCCATCAGCTGCGAGATCAGCACCGTATCGACCTCGTTGTAGCCGAGATGGTTGTGATCCGCGGCGCGTGCCTCGAAATCGAGCGCCACGAGATTGCCCTGCGCGTCGAGTCCGCCGCGCATCTTCACGGTGAACGCTGGTCCTTTCGTGTCCCAGGCTGTTTCCTCCTGCCGCGTCCACTGCACGCGAACGGGACGTCCGAGCTCCTTCGCCAGGAACGCCGCCTCGAACCCGGCATCGTCTGCAGCCGTCCGGCCGTAGGCCTGCGGCCCCTCCATCCAGAGGACGCGCACGCGCTCGCGCGGCATCTGCAGGAACTGCGCGACGCCGTTGCGCAGGCCGTACGACTTCATGTCGTTGGAATAGATCGTCAACTGATCGTTGGATGGATCAGCCATGGCGTGGGCCGGGCCGATGGAAACGTGGCCCTGAAACGGCACGTCGTAGTCGGCTTCGACGACGCGCGCGGCGCTCCCGAACGCGGCGTCCGGGTTGCCGACCACCGCAGGGTTGCCGGCAGCCGTCGGCGTCGCCTGCCGCATGTAGCGGAAGAGATCCTCCGAGGATGGAAACGGCGCCGTTGCCGGGTTCCGCCAGTTCACCTTCAGCTGGCGCGCCGCCTGGATCGCCTGCTCCTCGCGTTCGCAGACGACCGCCACGTAGTTGCCCTTGCTGACCACCTTGACGAATCCCGGCACGTCTTTTACGGACGATTCGTCGATGCTGACGAGCGTGGCGCCGGCAACCGGTGGCCTGACATTCCGCGCGTGCAGCATCCCCGGAACCTTGGCATCGACCGCCCACTTCAGAGAGCCATCGACCTTCGCCGGGATGTCGTAGCGCTGCGGCGACTGTCCGACGATCTTGAGCTGCTGTACTGTCTTGAGCTGCGCCGCGCCGGTCGTCTGATCGGTGTTGTTCCCCTTGAGCGTCACGTTGAACTTGCGGCCGCCGATCAGCTCGCCGTAGGTGACTCGCCTGGAGGAATCGCCGTTCACGGTGACGACGCCGTCGGAGACGGCCAGCTGGGCAACCGGAACGCCGAGCCGCGCGGCAGCGAGATCGAGCAGCACGCGGCGTGCTTCGGCAGCGACGCGGCGCATCGGCCACCCGTCCGTCTGCAGTGCATCGGAACCGCCGGAGCCGCCCTGATCGACGGTCACGTCGGTGCTTCCCATGACGCAGGCGGTGCGCGCATAGGGCATGTCGAGCTCGTCGGCCATGATCTGCCGGAACGCCGTGCCGGTGCCCTGGCCGAGATCGGTCTTGCCGACGAAGAACGTCGCGGTGTTGTCCTCGCGGATGACGATCCACGAGTCGAGCTGGCGAAAGTCAGGATCCACATACGGACCCGCGGCCTGCGCGTCGACGAGGCCGGCGAACGGGTCAGCGTTCGCCATCGCGGTGACGCCGACCACGAGGTAGCCGGACGTTTTGATGAAGTCGCGTCTGGTGGTCGTCATGCGATCACCTCGCTGTCCTGCCCCGCGGAGGCCATCGTCTTCGCGGCGCGCTTGATGGCGGCCTGTACGCGGTAGTAGGTCATGCAGCGGCACAACGTGCCCGACATTCCCTGGCGAATCTGCGCGTCGGTCGGATTCGGGGTGCGATCGAGCAGCGCCTTGGCGGTCAGGATCTGGCCGTTCTGGCAGAAGCCGCACTGCGGCACCTGCTCGTCGATCCAGGCCTGCTGCAGCGGGTGCAGCTTGCCGCTCGTGGCCAGCCCTTCGAGCGTCGTGATTTCGGCGCCGGCAACGGCGGACATCGGCCGGATGCATGAGCGGACAGCTTCGCCCTTGATGAGGACGGTGCACGCCCCGCACTGGCCGAGGCCGCAGCCGAACCTGGGGCCATGCAGGTCGAGGTCGTTGCGAAGAACGTATAAAAGCGGGGTCGCGGGATCGACGTCTACCGTGTGCGTCCTCCCGTTGACTCGAAGAGTGAAGTTAGCCATGACGGGGCAGAGTGTACACGCTAAGATTCGTCCGATGAACGTGCGGATCCTGGTCGCAGCCGTTTTCCTCCTGATGGGCTGTTCGAAGCCCGCGGAAGAGGCCGCCCCGTCACGGGAGGAATGGCTGGCCGGCGTCAACGCCTGGCGGACGAAGCATGAGACCGACTACCGCCGCGACTGGGCCACGATTGCCGGCCTCCACTTTCTCGAACCCGGCACACATTCCCTCGGCAGCGCCAGGGCGAACGCGATCGTCCTTCCGGCAGACCTGCCGCCCACGGTCGGTAACGTCGTGGTCGCGGACGGGTGGGTCCGCTACGAGCCGGCGCAGGGAATTACGCCGACACAGAACGGCAAGCCTCTGGCGGGCACGGTCGTCCTCAAGGAACCGGACAAGGACCCGGCGGATGAAGTGGCAATCGCCGACGTGAAGTTCGCCGTTCACCAGAGCGGTCAACGCCTCTCGCTGCGGGTGTGGGATCCCGATGGGAAGGAGTCGCGCGAGTTCGCCGGCTTCGACTGGTTCCCGATCCAGGAAAACTATCGCGTGGTCGCGAAGTTCATTCCTGATGACACGCCGATCAAGATGGCGGTCATCAACACCTACGGCGACCCGGATATTTACCCATCAGAAGGCGTGGTGGAGTTCACGCTGAACGGCGAGACCGTACGGCTTCGCCCGTTCACCACGCGCCCGAAGCGCTTCTACTTCGTCTTCCGCGACGGCTCGAGCGGCCAGGAAACCTATGAGACCGCGCGTTTCCTGTATTCCGATTTGAAAGACGACGGGACGACGGTGCTGGATTTCAATGAGGCGTACAACCCGCCATGTGCGTTCAACAAGTACACGACGTGTCCGATTCCGATTAAAGAGAATCGCCTGGCCGTAAAGATTCTGGCCGGCGAGAAAGCGTACAAGGGCCATGACTAGGGCTGTCGCGGCGTTCGTGCTTCTGATCGCCACTGGTCCCGTGCTTCGCGCACATCACGGCGACGCCGGCCGCTACGACGAAGACGTGATCACCGTCACGGGCACGGTTGTCGCCCTGCAGATGGTCAACCCGCACACACACATCATCTTCGACGTTGTCACGAACGGTAAGAGCGTTCGCTGGCAGGCGGAGCTCGGCACACCGCAGCAGTTGATCAAGCAGTTCGGCTGGACGCCATCGACGATCACCAAGGGAATGAAGCTGACGATGATCGGGCGGCAACTCAAAGGAAAAGCGCCCTACCTGAACCTGACCGAACGCGCGAACATCGTCGTCGCGGACACCGGCAAGGAGATTTACCGGACCGAGAACTTCGGCAAGGCTCCGCCGCCGAAGAGTGACAAGGGTTCGTTCATAGCGCAATGAATCGTTCGAATCGTTCGAATCGTTCGAGACGTTCGAATCGTTCGTTCGTTCTGTGCGTCGTTCTGCTGGCGCTGGCCATCCAGGTTCACTCGCTCGCGCAGGCGCCGGCTGTGCCGCTTCCGATCCGTCAGATCGCTTATCTGAAAGCCTCGAATCCGGACGCCTCGGATCACTTTGGCTGCGGTGGCGAGAATCAGGGCCATAACGGCCAGAGCGTTTCGATCAGCGCCGATGGCAGGACGCTTGCCGTCGGTGCGCCGCACGAATCGAGCGCTGCCAGCGGCGTGAATGGCAATCAGCGAGACAACTCGGTCTTCGATGCCGGCGCCGTATATGTCTTCACGCGTACGGGTGATTCCTGGATCCAGCAGGCATACCTCAAGCCGTCCAATCCACAGAGTGGTGCTGAGTTCGGCCACTATGTGGCCTTGAGCGCGGACGGCAACACACTGGCCGTCTCGGCCTATTGGGAAGCCAGCAACGCGACGGGCATCAACGGCAACGAGAAGGACGAATCGATCCCGCAGGCGGGAGCCGTCTACGTGTTCGCGCGCGCCGGTTCCACATGGAGGCAGCAGGCCTACGTCAAGGCGTCGAACACCGGTGAAGCGGGTACCGCGGACACGTTTGGCGAGGGCGATCAATTCGGCTGGTCGCTCGCGCTGAGCGGCGATGGCACCACGATCGCCGTTGGCGCGATCACCGAAGACAGCGGCGCCGCCGGCATCAATGTCAACCAGCGCGACAACGCGTCGCCGTCGGCCGGCGCGGTGTACGTTTTTACCCGCACGGGCGGCGCGTGGACCCAGCAGGCGTACGTCAAGCCGTCGAATCTGGATGCGGGCGACATGTTCGGCTACTCGGTGTCGCTGAGCGCCGACGGCGGCGTGCTCGCCGTGGGCAGCTTCGACGAGGACGGGTCGGGGCGCGGCATCAATCCGGCTCCAGATAATCGCAACGCCGGATCGGGCGCGGTGTACGTCTTCACGCGCGCCGGCGCCACATGGCTGCAGCAGGCCTACCTCAAACCCGGTAACAGCGAACCGCAGGACTCCTTCGGCGTCCACGTTGCGCTCAGCGACGACGGCGCAACGCTGCTGGCCGGATCGCTGGACGAGGACTGCCCGGCGACCGGCGTCAACCCGCGCGGCTGCGACACCGACTGGAATGCCGACCTGTCGATGGGTGCCGCCTACGTCTTCGTGCGTGCCGGCACGACGTGGTCGCAACAGGCGTTTCTCAAGCCGTCGAACACCGGAGCGAACGACTGGTTCGGCGCGCGGGTCGCGCTGAGCGGCGACGGCAACACCGCGGCGATTGGCGCGCCGTTCGAGGATGGCGGCGCCAGAGGCATCAACGGGCGGCAGAACGACGATTCAGCGAGCCAGGCCGGCGCCGTCTATCTCTTCACACGGAGCGGAACGACATGGCAGCAGCGCGCGTACGTGAAGGGGTCCAATACCGACGCGTTCGATGAGTTCGGCAGCTCGGTGGCGCTTGACCGGAGCGGCGCGACGCTGGCGGCATCGGCGCGCGGAGAGGACAGCGCGGCGCGCGGTGTCAACGCGAACCAGAACGACAACTCCGCCGACGAGGCCGGCGCGGTGTACGCGTTCGCGATTGCGGGCGCCGGCGGAGCGCAGGCATCGCGGCCTGTGCCGGAGCTGATTCTCGTCAACGGCAAGATTGTGACGGTGGACGCGCGGTTTTCGCTCTCGCAGGCCGTCGCGGTCACCGAGGGGCGCATTGCTGCCGTCGGCACCGACAAGGAGATCGCGGCGCTGGCTGGTCCGAAGACGCGCCGCATCGATCTCCAGGGCAGGACGGTCATTCCCGGATTGATCGACAACCACATGCATCTGCTGCGCGCCGGCACGACCTGGCAGCGCGAGGTGCGGTTGGATGGCGTTCCGTCGCGCAGGCAGGCGCTCGACCTGCTGCGCGAACGCGTGAAGGCGAGCAAGCCGAATGAGTGGATCTACACCCTCGGTGGCTGGACGCTCGAGCAGTTCGCCGACGATCCGCGTCCGTTCACGAAAGCGGAGCTCGATCAGATCGCGCCGGACAACCCGGTCTTTCTTCAGGCGTCGTATTACCGCGGGTATGCGAACACGCGAGGCGCGGAGCTGCTTGGCATCCCTGGCCCGTCGGGCGTCGTGGACGAGGCCACCCTGCGCGGCGTCGCCGCGCGCCTGCCCGTGGCAACGGGCGCCGAGCTCGAGTCGAGCACCCGGCAGATGCTCGTGGATTTGAATCGCGCCGGGCTCACGGCGTTCGGCAGTGCGGCGTGCGAATCCAACGTGCTGCCCGTGTACCGGAGCTGGGCGGAGAAGAAACAGCTCAACGTGCGTGTCTTCTGCATCACCGGTTTCTCGCCGGGCTCACCGCAGGCGGTCACCGACGTCCTGCCGCAGATTCGCGCGATGAAAGTGCTGCAGGGCGACACGTTCATCAACCACGTCGCCTATGGCGAGACGGTGTACGGGCCGCTGCACGATCCGATGTTCGTGCGCGGGTCCGATCCGCAGCCGGACCAGCTTGCCGAATGGCGCCGCATCGCCACCGAGGTCGCGAAGGCCCGTCTCCCGTTGCACGTGCACGCCAACCTGACGGCGACGATCGGCGCGTTTCTCGATCAGATCGAGCTGATTAACCGCGAGTACCCGATCAAGGACCTTCGCTGGACGCTCGCTCACCTTAATCAGGTCAATGCGTCTGATCTCGCGCGCATGAAGGCGCTCGGCATGTCGGCCGCCGTCCATCCCTGGGCGGTGATCAATGGCGGCATCAACCGCACGGTGTTCGGAACCGCGGCGCTCGACATGGTGCAGTTGAGGGCCCTGCAGTCCAGCGGCGTGCTGTGGGGACTTGGCAGCGACGGCAGCCGCGCGAACCAGATCCTGCCGTTCCAGACGATGTCGTGGGCGGTGACCGGCCGGATGGTTGGCGGGGAAGTCGTCCTGCGCGAAGCGCATCGCCTCACTCGAGAAGAAGCGCTGATCGCCCACACGCGCAGCAACGCGTACCTGATCTTCCAGGAAAAGAACCTCGGATCGATCGAAGCCGGCAAGCTCGCCGACCTCGTCGTGCTCGATCGTGACTATCTGACGGTTCCAGCGGATCAGATCAAGGACATCCGGTCGACGATGACCATCGTCAACGGACGGATCGCCTACGACGCGAAGTAGGCCGGCTACGGAGCGATGACGCGAACCGTCGGAAAGTGCTCGCGGTAGCGTCCGGCATCCCGAGTCAACAGATCGAATCCGGCGATCGCCGCGTGTGCGCCGATGTAGAAATCCGGCATCGGCGATTGCCGTTGTCCGCCACGCCGCCGGTAGGCGAGATAGGCGTGCCCGGCCAGGAAACCCGCGGCCCACGGGAGTTCGGCGCGGCGGAAGTATCGCCGCGGCAGCGCCTCGTCCAGATCCTCGATGCGGGAAAATCGAACCGACACTTCCGCGTAGATGATCGCGTTGATATAGAGCGCACCGGCATGAGCCGCCTCTTCGAGCCTGGCGGCCGACCAGTCCAGCCAGTCGCCGTCTTCGGTGAACAGATCGAGCAGCACGTTGCTGTCGACCAGCGTTCCCGCCATCAGTCGCCCCGCATCAGCCGCATGATCTCGTCGGTCGTCAGGGCCCCGGTGCCGCGGCCGCGGGCATGCTCGACGATCTCGCGCCCCAGAGACCGCCGGGTTCCCGTCTTCTGCTTGATCAGCCGGGCGGCGTTGCCGTCAACGGTGAACACCACCTCACTTCCCGGGACAAGACCGAGCGCCTCGCGCACGTGCAATGGGATCGTTACCTGACCTTTGCTGGTGATCCTCACAGGTCTTACTCCTACCAGTAAGAGTAATACCCATCCGAACGGCGGGTCAAAGCCGCCGGTTCCGCGTGACCGACTGATTGACGAAAAATTTCGTTGATAATGACGAAATATTTCGTCACTATACCGCCTGTACATGACGGAACCTGCCCGCCCCACGAAATCCGAACTGGCGATTCTGCGCGTCCTCTGGGAACGCGGGCCGCTGTCCGTGCGCGAGGTTCAGCGGACGTTGAACGCGTCGAAGCCGACGGGATATACGACCGTGCTCAAGCTGATGCAGATCATGACGGAGAAGGGCCTGCTCGATCGCGACGACAGCGTGCGCCCGCAGCTATACAGCGCCCGGCAGAAGCAGTCGCAGACCCAGCAGCACCTGCTGCGTGATTTCATCGACCGCGCCTACGGCGGGTCGGTCCGTTCGCTCGTCATGCATGCGCTGTCGACAAAGAAGCCGTCAGCGAAAGATCTCGAGGAACTCGAAGCGCTGCTGGATCGGTTCGAGAAAGGCGACGTATGAGCAACGTGACGCCGGCGTTCGTCTCCGCCCTGATTGACTTCGTATGGCAGGGAACCGCAGTCGGCGTCACCGCCGCCCTGGGCTTACTCGCAATGCGACGGTCGTCGCCGCAGGCGCGCTACTCGCTGTGCTGCGCCGCACTGATTGTGATGGTCGCTCTGCCAATCGTTACCACGACGCGACGATACAGGCCCACGCCGGTGCCGGAATCCACGGTCTCGCTCATTCATCACCTGGTCGTGGCCGGCAGCGATGATGCCGCCGAATTTGTCGATGCAGGCACACGGGCTACCCCAGTGCTGACGATGATCGCGCCGTGGATACTTCCCGTCTGGTCCCTCGGTGTCCTCGCCTTGTCGTTACGCCTTCTCCTCGGCGGCATCGAAGTGCGGACGCTCCGTCGCAGCGGTCAGCCGGCGGACGACGGCTTATCGGCATTGGCGGCCTCGCTCACGACGCGGATGGGTGTCAACCGCCACGTCAGCCTCCTTACCTCGCACCGCGCCGCAGGGCCGAGCACGATCGGCTGGCTTCGTCCGGTGATTTTTCTCCCGCCGGCCGCGGCGATGGGCTTGACGGTCAAGCAGCTCGAAGCCGTCCTCGCTCATGAGCTCGCACACATCCGCCGGCACGACTATCTGGTCAACATCTTTCAGATGACCGTCGAGACGTTGCTGTTCTACCACCCCGCCGTCTGGTGGGTGTCGCATCGGATACGCGTAGAGCGCGAACTGTGTTGCGACGACGAAGCCGTGAAACTGTGTGGCAACGCGACCGCCTACGCGAGGGCGCTGGTGACGATGGCGAGGCAGCAGGTGCCGATGTTCGCAATGGGAAGCTGCGGCGGAAGCGTGACCGAGCGCGTGCGACGACTCCTCGGAATCCGCAGCACCGAATCGCACCGGCCCGTCGGCGCGGGAATCGTCGCCGTCTCTATTGCCCTGGCGCTCGCTGGCGTCGCGGCTCATCGCGTCCACGGTCAGTCCCAGCCGCTGCGATTCGAAGTCGCGTCCGTCAGGCCGGCCGATCCGGCCGGGCCACGCGGCTTCAGCGGGCTCGCGTTTCTTCCGGGCGGCGTGGTCAACGGTACTCAAGTGCCGATCCTCGCCATCGTCGCCGCGGCGTATGACCTCCCGTGGAGGCAGATTGACGGCCCGGACGATCTGATGACAGAGCGGTTTGCAATCGACGCAAAAGCCCCGGCGAGTGCGCTGCCGCCCGAGGGTGCGACGTTCGGCCAGACCCTTCGTGCCATGGCGCCGGTACTCCAGGAGATGCTGAAGACGTTGCTGGCGGAGCGTTTCAAGCTCGCGGGCCACACCGAGAAGCGGGAGGTGCCGCTATACGCGCTGGTCGTCGGCAGCAATGGGCCAAAGCTGAAACCTGCCGAGAGAGACTGTGCGCCGAAAACCGCGACGGACGACCCGTGCGGAGGGCAGGGAGGCGGTCCCGCGGGCGGATTGCGGCTTCGCGGCGCCGAAGTCGCGATGCTCGCCGAGATGCTCAACTCGCTGCTCGACCGGCCCGTTGTGGATCGCACCGGTATCAAGGGTCGCTACGACATCGACCTGCCGTCATGGAACCCTGGCCTGCCGCTGCGGGACCAGTCGGCGGATCCCGACCCGGAGCCGCAGCCCGACCCGAGCGGACCGTCGATTTTCACAGTGCTGCAGCCGCTGGGACTTCGTCTCGAACCAATTCGGGGTCCTCTCGACATCTACGTCGTAGACCACGTAGAACGGCCGACGCCGAATTAGCCGGCTCCACAACATCGTCAACCGGAAGGATCGTGGGGCGAGCCTTGTCAGGCTCGCCTCGCGGACGTGACAACGTCCGCGCCACGATCATTAGTTACCGTGGCTTCGCGACCGGCGCCCCAGGTGGCGCTGCGTCCGGCACAAGGCGGAAGTACCGGTTGTTCTCGGTGCACATGTATTCGAGGATCTCGGTGTCCGGCATCAGCGTCAGTTGCTCGGTCACCGTCCACGGCCGCGTATACGTCGTCGGGTCGTCGATGAGGACCTCGATGCTCATGTGCCCGAAATCGCGGCGGACGAACCGCTCGGTGACGCGCAGCTGCTCGGTCGCCGGGCGGCCGGCGTTGTCGAGCCACACGTTGTCGTTGAACCCCGCGCTCTGGACGACGAAGACGTCGCCTTCCCAGCGTCCGACCGAATAGCCAAACCACTGCGGGTTCGGATCTTTCGGCAGCGCGCGTCCGTCCGTGAAGATCTGCCGGAACGAGTGGACGGCTTCGTACAGGATCGTCACCTGGTCCGGCTGCTCGAGGATCTTGAACGGGTAGGGCACGAAATCCGACCGCGGCACGCCGCCGACGATGCAGTTGGAGGTCGGGTCGTCCTTGTAGTCGTTGGCGACGCGCGTTTTGTAGAGCGCTTCGGCCGCCGGCCGGTACGGAATGGTGTCCCCGGGTTTCAGTCCGCGCGTGATGTCGAAGATCAGGCGACCCGAGGGGCGCCAGAGTCCCGCGAGCACCGGCTTACCGTCCGGCCGGCGCGGCGTCGGGGCGTTGAGGTCGGCCCGGCCGTCCGCGGTGCGCGGGATTCCGGGGGTGGGCACCTTCAGCCACTGACCCGCGGGAATTTCCGCGGCCACGAGCAGCAGCGCGGCGACGAGGGCAGCTGACTTCATATTTGAGCCAAGTTTTACAACCAGCGCATCGACAGCGGAAGGGGATTTTGAATACCATCCCCAAGCATGTGTAGCGTACGCCGGGGCGCATTCTTCTCGATATTTCTGCTGATCGGGCTGTTCTGGGCCGCGCCCGCGGCGGCGCAGGTGGATTTCACCGGCGTCTGGAACGGCAACACCAACGCGGAGGACGGCCCGGAGCGCGCCGCCGGCCCTTCGCTGGTCGAGTTTTTGGGGCTGCCGGTCAACGAGCAGGGACGGCAATGGGGGCTTTCGTATCGGCCCGGCCGCCTGTCGCTGACCGAGCACCAGTGCCAGGTGCACATCGTCCACTACATCCACCGCGGGCCGTTCGCGTCGCGAATCTGGGAAGAGCGCGACCCGATAACCCACCAGCTCATCGCGTTGCATCAGGCAATCAGCACTTACGAACAGAAGCGCACCATCTGGATGGACGGCCGGCCGCATCCGTCGCCGAACGCGCGGCACACGTGGATGGGTTTCTCGACCGGCGTGTGGAACGGCAACATGCTGACGATCACCACCACGCACATGAAACAGGGCTGGCATCGTCGCGAGAACATCCCGTCGAGTGATGAGGTCACGTCGATCGAGCACTGGATTCGCAACGGCAACGTCTGGACGCACATCAGCGTGACGGAGGATCCGATCTTCCTCGCGGAGCCGCTGATCAAGAGCGAAGACCTCACGCTCAATGCGAATCCCAACTCGTTCAACCCGTTCTGGCCGTGCGAGTACATCGAAGAAGGCGAGCGGCCGCGCGGCCAGGTGCCGCACTATCTGCCCGGCGAGAACCCGTGGGTTGCTGAATACGCGGCGACGCACAACCTTCCGCAGGAGGTGACGCTCGGCGGACCGGCGCAGATGTATCCGGAATATCGCGAGCGGATGAAAAAACTGCCGGTCGCCGTGTTCGTCGATCCGAACGCTCCTGCTCCGGCTGCGCCTGCGGGACGCGGTCAGGGGCCAGCGCCGGCCGGCGGGCGCGGCGGAGGCGCCGGTAATACGGGGCGCGGCGGTGCCGGAGACCGCAAGTGAGGCACCTCTTCATTGCCGCGTGCGCCGCGGCCGCACTCTACGGCGTTGGCCTGACCGCGCAGCAGCCGGCCGCTCCGCAGCCGCAGATCAGAACGGCGAAGCAGATGCCGTTCCCGCAGAAGCCGGACTGGGCGAAGCTCGAGGTCGAGACGCTGCACGTCCAGGGCAAAGTACACATGATCGCCGGCGCGGGCGGCAACATCGCAGCGCAGGTCGGCGACGAGGGTGTGCTGCTCGTCGATACCGGCTACGAGCAGATGAGCGGCAAGGTGCTCGCAGCCATGCGCAAGCTGTCCAACGGGACGCTGCGCCGGATCATCAACACGACGCTGGCGGATTCGCACACCGGCGCCAATGCCGTGATGATCAAGCAGGGGCGGCTGAATCAGGCCGGGCCTGGCCTCGGTCAGCGGCCGAACGAGGCTGACCTGGTCTCGCACTCCGGCCTGCTGGCGCTGATGACCGAGATCGGCCGCGAGAAAATCGTCCCCGAACGCTGGCCCCCCAGCGTCTACAGCGGCAAACAGAAGGACCTGTACTCGAACGATGAACCGGTGGTGGTTCTGCACGTGCCGGACGCCGTCACCTCCGGCGACAGCATCGTCTGGTTTCGCGGCTCCGACGTGGTCGTCACGGGGGAGATCTTCAACCAGGCGAGCTTCCCGTTTATCGACGCGGCACACGGCGGGACGATCAACGGCGTGATCGAGGGGCTGAACATGCTGCTCGACATCATGGTGCCGAAGCACAACCAGGAAGGCGGCACCATGGCGATCCCCGGCTACGGCCGCATCGGCGACGAGCACGACGTGCTCGAGTACCGCGATATGGTGACGATCATCCGGGACCGCGTGCAGGCGGCGATCGACAAGAAGATGACGCTCGCGCAGGTGAAAGCCATGAAGCCAAGCGCGACGTTCGAGTACGAACTGCGATTCAACCGCGACCCGGCGTGGACGGCGGAGACGTTCGTCGAGACGATTTATCGCAACCTGAGCGCACGCAAGTAACACATCAGAGTACGTAGTGTCCGCCTTCAGGCGGACCATGAGGGAACGGAATGAAATTCAAAGTCCTTGGCATCATGGTTGTTGCGGCATTCATTTCCGCCGCCGCCTACGCGCACCACTCGTTTGCCGGAAGCTACGTCGAGCACCAGGTGATGAAGATCGAAGGCAAGGTGGTCGAGTTCAACATCCGCAACCCGCATTCGTTCATCCTGGTCGAAGTGCAGGAGAAGGACGGAAAGAAGGTGCGGTGGGGCGGAGAATGGGGCGGCGTGACGCAGCTGTCGCAGGGCGGCGTGACGCGGTTCACGCTCGAAGTCGGCGACTACCTGATCATCGAGGGCGCGCCGCCGCGCGATTCGCTGGACAAGAAACTGCTCGTCCGCAAGGTCTGGCGTCCGGCCACGGACAAGAGACCGGCCTGGGAGTGGGCGGGGAATGTTCGATAAGAGAAGACGCGTAATGCAAGATGCAAAATGCAAAGTGCAAAACGGGCGTGGCCGCCATGCGGTCGTCGCGCTCGGTGCTGCCTGCCTGCTGCTCGGAGCTGCTGAAGGCGGGCAGCGTGGCGCGGGTCCGCAGGCTCCGGCGGCGCCGGCGAACGCGCGGGCTGGCGCGCCGGTTGATCTCACCGGCTACTGGGTGTCGATCGTCACCGAAGACTGGATCGAGCGGATGTCGCCCGACTCGCCGCCATCCGGCACGGGCGGGCGGGATGCCGCCGATCGTGGGGCCGCAGCGGGTGGCCGCGGCCGCGGCGCCGCGGTGCCTCCAGCGGGCGCGGATCCCTGCCGCGTCTACGGCGCCGGCGGCAGCATGCGTGTTCCCGGGCGGCTGAACATCACCTGGGCCGATGACAACACATTGAAGATAGACATGGACGCCGGTACGCAAACGCGCCTGCTCCGCTTCGGCCAGGTGCCGGCGCCGACGCAGCGCACGCTGCAGGGCCACTCCGTAGCGGCGTGGGACACCGGCGCGCGCGCTGGCGGATTCGGCGGGCGTGGCGGCGGCGGCGCAGCGCCAGCAGCGCCGAGGTGGGGACAGCTCAGAGTGGTTACCACCAACACAACCGGCGGATACCTGTTGTCGAGCCGCAACACCTACAGCGAGAACGCGGTGATCACGGAGTACCTCATGCCGCACTCGGATTTCGGCGTGGACTACCTGACGGTGATGACGTCGATCGAAGACGGCGGCAACCCGCGCCTCGTCAGCTCGACGTTCAAGAAGGAGCCGAACGGATCGAAGTTCTCGCCGACGGGGTGTGACGTCATCCGGTAGCGCTGTTCTGATGGCGATCGCTCTGGCGGTCGCTGATCAGTCCCTGGTCCTTGGTTCTTCGTCCTTCGTCCGTCCCTGGTCCGTAGTCCGTCCTTGGTCCTCGGTCCGTGGTCCTGCTGTCCAGGGACCAGGGACCACGGACCAAGGACGGACCACGGACCAAGAACGGACCACGGACCAAGCACCAAGTACCAAGGACCAACCCGCGCCGTGGTACGGGACCTGGGAGCAGGTTCCTCCCGCGACCAGGTGGTTCAATCCGTGGCCCTACCAGAAGGTCACGCTGCGCATCGAGCCGTCGGACGATGGCCTGCGCGTCGTTTATGACATGGTGCGGAGGCGCGGCGGCATCACGCACATGGAGTGGAGCGGCCGGTTCGACGGACGCGACTATCCGATTCAGGGCGTCGATTATGTCCTGACCAACGCCTACACGCAGATCTCAGATCGCTCGTATCAGATCGTCGTCCGTGTTGACGGCCGCGAAGCGGCGGTGGCGACTGCTGTCGTGTCCGCGGACGGTTCGCGGATGACCGTCGATACGGTGGAGCGAGATGCGCGCGGGCAGGCTGCAAGAACACAGGCGGTATATGTGAGGCGGCATTAATTCAGAATTCAGCATTCTGCATTTGCCGAGTCACGGATCGTGTGGCCGCACCCAGCGGAAGCCGCTGTTGAGCAGCGGGAAGGCGGACGGATCGACGCGCCGCAGGTTGGCCTGAATCCTGTGGCCGTCCATCTCTCCATCGAGGCTCAGCCCGCCATCTGACGTCCGATCGAAGGTGAATCGCGACGCCCACGCGCGGCTCGCGCCTTTCGTCAGGGCAAGGGTTCCGGTTCCTTCGTCTATCGACACGCCGTAACGCGCGAAGGAGTCGTCGGTGCGCTGAAACACGACGAGGTCGGGCGAATCGAAAATCACGCGGCGCCAGCGCCGGTCGTAGTCGTTCGACTCCGCCGGCCGCGCCTGACCGTCCACTGTCAGTCGCCCGACGTCCCAGATGCCGTACAGCACCGACTTGGGCCGGCCGCCACCGCCGGCCTGCCAGAAGCTCCAGTTGATCCATGCCTGGGTCGCCAGCAGATACACGCCGAGGGCGAGAGGCAGAAGTCGTCCGATCGTAGTGTCCGCCTTCAGGCGGACCTCCAGCGTTGTATCCGTCTTCAGCCGGATTGCCGGCACCAGGAGAATCACCGCCAGCCCGATCAGCTGTGCCGTTACGAGCTTCACGCCAATGTCGAACGTCAGATTCAGCAGCAGCACCTGCAGCAGCGACACGAGTGCGAGCAGCGCGCCGAGCGGCACCGTCCACGGCAAGAGCAGCAGCACACCGGCAAGCACCTCGACGCAGCCGGTGGCGATCTGGTACACCGGCGCCGAACCGATCGTCGTCCACAGCAGCGCGCTGCGGGTCATCTCGCCGGCGGGGGTGACGAGCGCGGTGAGCGGCGGTTCCGGAAACTGCGTCGGAATGACTTTGGTCATTCCGTACTCGATCATCGACGCGGCAAGCAGGACGCGAACCGCCATGCGAAGCCCCGCCTTCGCTCGTTCCGAGCTTCGGCGAGGCAGGCTCGGCGTTACGTTGCGCCGGCGATCGAGCAGCGACCAGCACGCCGTAATCACGACCGACGCGACGATCAGCCAGCTCCACTGGATCCAGAAGAACACCGTCTCGCCGCCGCTGACGTCGTCCAGCGGCACATCCACGCCGAAGAACGTCCGTGCGACCCAATGCGTGACGTCGCGCATCGGCCACAACCGCCCGAGGCCGCGATAGGTGAACCACGGATTTGTAATCAGGCTGCCGGAGATCTGTGTGGCGAGGCAGAACAGCGCGAGGTAAACGACGCCGAAACGAAACGTGACCGGCACGGGCCGATGATAACGGTGCCGCCTCAGGTCTCAACGCGGAAGGCGCGCGCGGACGAGAGTGCCTAGTGGTTTTGCGCTATTGAGCTTTGCCCGCGCGGCTGCAACGATGCCGACCGCGCCATGCCACATATTGCCTTGCCAGAAGGAGTTCCAGGAATTCGGAGCGCCCTTCAATACCGCCCGGAGACGGCCGCGCCGCTCCTCCAGCTCGCGGAAGTACTGCTGCGCGGACCGAACACGCTGACCAGCGCGGAGCGGGAGATGATCGCGGCATTCGTGTCGTTGCGGAATGAATGCCGCTTCTGTCACGCGAGCCATCGTGCCGCCGCAGCGCACCATCTCGAAGGCGACTACACGATTGTCGACGCTGTAGGCGACGACTACGAATCGGCGCCGGTCAGCGCCAAGCTCAAGGCGCTGCTGGCCGTGGCCGCGAAAGTGCAGCTGGGCGGAACGTGCGTGACGCCCGCCGATATTCAGCGGGCACGCGCCGAAGGGGCGACCGACGTTGAGATCCACGACACGGTCCTTATCGCCGCCGCCTTCTGCATGTACAACCGCTACGTCGACGGCCTGGCCACGTTTACACCGGTAGACGATGCGGCCTACGACGCTATGGGACGCCGGATGGCGCACCAGGGATACGTGAACCGGTCATGACCTCCCTGTATCTCCCGGAGATCGAGGCCAATCCGCGGGCGGGAGCGTACCGCACGCTCATCGAACGCGCGAAAGCGAACGGCACCGAGTATTCGAAGATCTGGGACCTCTTCGCGTTTCAGCATGACATCACCATCCACATGGGCCGCTTCACCCACGGGGTGCTCCGACAGCCGGCCAGCATCAGTCCGGGAATCCGCGAGCTCATTGCCGCCTATACGTCACGGCTGAACGAGTGCGGCTTCTGCACCGAAGCACACGCGGCGGCGGCCGGAGAGCTGCTGGGCGATCGGGACCTCGTGGCCCGGGTGCTGCGCGATCCCGAGCAGGCGCCGCTCGACGAGAGAACACGGGTGCTGCTGCGGTTCGTCAGAGTGATCACCACGAACCTGCCCGCCGTCTCCGGCGCCGACGTGCAGACGGTGCGCGCCGCGGGATGGGACGACGAGGCGATCTACGTCGCCATTACGACCTGCGCGCTCTTCAACTTCTATAACCGGTGGATCACGGCGACCGGCGTCCCGCGGATGTCCGACGAGGCACACCGCGAGCAGGGACGCGCGCTCGCCGCGCGCGGCTACATCCGGGATTAACGGGGCGCTGAGGGAAAGAATCGATGGCTCACATTGCGCTGCCGCCGGGGTTGCCGGGCATCCGCGGCCCGATGGCGTTTCGACCCGAGACGGCGAAACCGCTGAACGACCTCGTCGACGTGCTGTTGCGCGGCCCGCACCCGCTGTCTCCCGGAGAACGGGAGTTGATCGCCACCTTCACGTCGGCGCTGAACGGCTGCCGCTACTGTCAGACGATCCACGGCGCCATCGCCGCACATCACCTGCAGGACGAAGACGTGGTGGAGCGCGTGAAACACGACGTCGAGCAACGCGGGCGTGTCGGACAAACTCAAGGCGCTCCTCGTCATTGCCGCCAAAACCGCCCGCGGCGGCGCTCACGTCGGCGCGGCAGACGTGCAACTGGCGCGCGCCCATGGCGCTTCCGACCTCGAGATTCACGACACGGTCCTGATCGCCGCCGCGTTCTGCATGTTCAACCGCTACGTCGACGGCCTTGCCACCTTTGCTCCGGACGATCCGGACTTCTACCGGCAGCGCGCGGCGCTCGTCGCCGAGCACGGCTACGCCGCCGCAACCGCCGGAGTGACACGATGAAGAACCGATGCGCCGCCTGGTGCGCTGTGCTGATCTGGATGGCGACAGCCACCGTACTCGTTGCGCAGGATCCG
>JBOGIQ010000083.1:0-19543 GCA_050742535.1 Vicinamibacterales bacterium
ACTGCCTTCGCCAGGCGGCAACGCCATCCGCGTGCTCGCACGGACCGATCGCCAGCCGGTATCGATCGACGCTGAACTCGGCTGGCCGTGCTATCGCTGACACCGCCGTGGCGCGAACCCTGCGGGGCCCTGCGGGTTCGCGAGGCGAGCCTGCAAGGCTCGCCCCATGAAATGAAAAATGCGCTAAAACACCAGGTACAGCGATCCGGACGTCGCGAGCTGACGCGTCGCGTCGCTTTCAGCCGCCAACCCGCTGGTCATGACGATAAGGGCGGCATCCGCCCGGATGCCGGCTCCCTTGATGCGACCCCGGCGTTGCATGACCAGCGGGTACTTCAACCCGCCGCCACCCCGGAAGCTGATCCCACTCTCCAGGAGCGTCAGGCCCTCGTGCACGGCGCCGACATAGCCGGCGCCGGCGGATACGAACGGCACCACTGCGCGCGAGCGCGCCTGCCGCAGATTCACGAGCAAACCGAGATCGAGGGAGTACTGATCGACGCGTTCCACGAGACTCACTGGAGGCGCCCCTTCGACATCTCCCGTCACCGATGTCTCCAATTCGGGCCGCGACCAGGCGCCGCGGATCTCGAAGACGTAGCGGGGTCCGAGCAGGAAATCGAGACGGACCTCCAGCGGGACGCTGCCGCCGATGCGCGACGACGTATCGAACAACTGGAACGGCTGGTTGCCGCGGCCGCGCAGGCCCGCGTCGACCGTTCCCAGACTGCTGCCGCCAAGGAAACCGGCGCCAGCCGACAACTCCATGCGCGGGCTCCGTGGGGGACGAGGGGCGGCAGGCGCCTGCGCCGCCGCGGGGATCACGACGGCCACGAAGAGACCGAAAACCACGAAGAGACAAATGCTGCGTGCCTTCATTTCGGCCGCACTGAGACGTCGAAGCTGTCGCCCACGCCACCCGAAGGCGCGACGACGAGCCGCGGGTAATACGTGACCAGAAAGTCGATGTCCACGTCCTCGAGCGCGAAGAAGCTGTCGATGTCCGCATCGTCCAGCGGTTCGACGCGCACGACGTAGGGGCCCGGGGCCAGGCCCAGGATCTGGAACCCGCCGTCGTCGCCCAGCGCAAACCCGCCGATCAGATCCCCGGTGCGTGGATTGAACACGATGACGTGAGCGCCCGTTGCCGGCGCGCTGCCGCGACGCACGCGTCCGTGCACGCCGCCGGTCGAGTTTTCGAAGTTGCCGTCCGGGTACAGGTCGGAGACGCCGGCGATGTCGTCGGCCTGCAGCACGCGATCGACGATCGAGCCGCGCCCCAGCGAGATCGGAAACATCACGGCGCCGGATCCAAGCACGCGACGGCCGCCCTCCGGCCTGAGCTCGGTTTCGCCGATTGCGGAGTGCCCGAGGCCGAGGAAGTGCCCGATTTCGTGCACGGCCACCGACTCGACATCGAACCGATCCGGGTCGCCCCCGGCGGCGGTCGACCACTCGAAGATCGAGTTGAAGAAAATGTCCGCCTCGATCAGCTCGCCGGTTTCGTCGTCGTAGAGGAACGTCG
Organism: Vicinamibacterales bacterium; assembly: GCA_050742535.1. Taxonomy (GTDB): domain Bacteria; phylum Acidobacteriota; class Vicinamibacteria; order Vicinamibacterales; family UBA2999; genus Gp6-AA40. The sequence goes on from JBOGIQ010000083.1 coordinate 1,526, forward strand.
TGGCGCCGAGCACCCGATCCATCTCGGGGTGATCCTGGAACCCGATCACCGACAGACCGTCCTCGTCGAACGCCTCCGCGGTGGTGAAGCCGGCAAAGGCAAACTCGATCGACGCCGTCGGCACGTCCTGCCAGGTCGCGAACGCGCGCGCGAGCGTCGTCTGCAAGGCAGACGAGGTGACGCCGGGCGCTCCGCGATCGGTGACAAACCATCGGACGGACGTGTCGTCCCAATGCACGCGCGCGGTGCCGACGCCGGTCCCGAAATGGGAGTACGCCAGTGCTGGCGCGGTCCACGCGCTGACGATCGCGACAAGCAGAAGCCGCCGCATCACCGGTCTCTCGGTACGGCGCGGCGAACTGGTGGCTGAACGGAAGGACCGCCCAGCGCCAGCTGCACCTCACGCGCGAACGCCGCCGGATCGAGCGGTCGGCGCGACGGATCGCCGCGAACGACACGGCCGGCTGCGGTAGCGACAGCCGGCGTGACCACGGCTCCGCCCGCACGCCGCGCGATGCGATAGACACCCTGACTCAGGCCGTACGGCATCGCGATCGCCGGCGCCCGCCCCCTCAGGAACAGGATCACCTCGTCGCCGGTCGTGAACTCCGGAGCTCCCAGCATGATGCGGCGGTAGCGGCCAACCCGGCCGCCGGGCACACGGAAGACCGTCTGCGCGCCGGCTGTGCCTTTCATCGTGTCGGCGACGGACAGCGTAATCACGCTTTCAATCGTCTGACGCGATCCGGCCATCTGAGACTGCACGCTGACGACCGTACCGCGAACGATCAGTTCGGATTCGCGAGCCATCTGTGCGAAATCCGCCGGAACGAGCGTGGTCGCGGAGAGCGGCGCCCCCGCGACGCACACGCACGCCGCGATCAACGCTCGTACGTAGTGTCCGCCTTTAGGCGGACCCCCTTTAGGCGGACCGCCATTGAAACGCAAGACATCGAACATGGGAGCTCCGTTTATGCAGACTTCGCGCCGCCCGCCGTCCGATCCGCGCGTTTGGCGGCAGCAACTTCCAGAATCGCCTCAGCCGCGCGCGCGCTCGCGCCGGACGATCCCATCTGCGCTTTCACCCGCCGCAGCGCTTCGGTCATCTGCGCATGACGCACGCGATCCGTCAGCAAGGCAACGACTTCTCCGGCGACACGGTCGGGCGTGAAATCTCCCTGAATCAGCTCCGGGACGATGCGCGATCCGGCGACGAGATTCGGCATCGCATACATGTCGACGTTCACGAACCGTTTGCCAAGCCGATACGTCAGCGGCGAGAGCCGGTAGACGACGACCATCGGCCGTTCGTGCATGGCGCACTGTACTGTCGCCGTGCCAGAGGCGGTGATGACGACGTCCGCGGACGCGATCACCTCGTCTGTCCGGCCGCGAACCAGCGCCGCGCCGGCGGCCGACAGTGGGGCGAACTGGGCGTCGGCAATCGTGGAGGCGCATGCCACCGTGAACTGCACCGCCGGCACGCGCGCGCGAATCAGCGGCATCGCCTCGGCAAACACCGGAGCAGTGTGCTCGACTTCGTTGCGGCGGCTGCCCGGCAGCAGGGCCACCGTCGGCGCATCCGGCACCAGCCCGCGCGCAGCGAGGAACGACGGCCGCGACTCGCCCGCTTTCGCCGCGTCGATCAGCGGATGACCGACGAAGCGCACATCGACGCCCGCATCCTTGTAGATCTGCTCTTCGAACGGAAAGATCACGAGCACGCGATCGACGGAGGCCTGCATGGTCTTCATGCGGCCCGGCCGCCACGCCCACAGCTGCGGGCTGACGTAATAGACGATCGGCACGCCGAGCCGCCGCACGCCGCCCATCAGCCGGAAATTGAAGTCGGGGAAATCGATCGGAACGAACACGTCGGGACGCCGCTCGCGCGCCGCGTCGATCAGCCGCCGGAGCATCAGCACGGAGCGCGGGATGACGCGCAGCGACTCGACCAGGCCGGTCACCGAGAAGCGTGTGAAATCGCCGAGCAGCTCGCCGCCGGCGCGGCCGAGCTCCGGCCCGCCAAACCCGAAGATCTCCGCGCCGGGCACGCGGCGCCTGAGTTCCGCGGCCAGCGCCCCGGCGTACAGATCGCCGGAGGCTTCGCCGCACGAAATCATGATGCGCAAGTTATTGCGAGGGTCGGATGAACAGGTTGTCCGGAATGGGTTCGTTGAACGAGACCTTGGTGATGGTGCGCTTCATGACGGCCTGTCCGTTCTGCATCAGCTGCGTCTCGAACGGGACCCGGATTCCGCTCACGAACCGGTAGTCCGAGAAGACTTCCTCGCTGAGAAGCGTCCGTGGCTGCGGGCCAGGCAGCGTAATCGTGTACGCCTGGCCGACGATCAGCATCTGCTGGTCGATGAAGAGGCGCACCCGATCGAGCTTCGGCCCGCTAATCTCGAGCACCTGCACCGGCCGGCCGTCGCGGGCGGCCTGATCGGTCGCCTGACGAACCGTCAACCGGCCTTCGGCGGCGTCGATGAGCAGCGGGATGATGTCGCGCCGCACGCTCGCGGCGAAGTCGGCAGCCATCCCCGGCGGCCCGTCCTGGACCCCCGCCGGATTCTTGACCCACGCCGTGCCCGCATTGAAGACCTGTGTCGTCTGCGCGCCGTTGATCTCCGCGTCCACCCTGAACTTGTCGGGGTACACGATGTAGGTCCTGGTCGTAGACGGCAGAGTCCCTTGCTGCATCTGGAACGTCGTGTTGGTTTCCGCCACGATCGTCCTGATCCCCTTGAGCGCCATCAGACCGCCGCGGGCATCGACGACGCGGCGGAGCAGGTCCAGCGCCGCCCGATCGTTCAGCGCCGAGGCATTCGGCGCGCCGCCACCGGCGCGCGGATTCACTTGAGTGGCCTGGTACGCGGGCCGCACCTTTGCGAACGGTCCGAACGACTCGAACGACTCGAACGATCCGAACGGCTCGACCGATACCCTGCGTCCGGTTTCGCGCTTGAGCGACGCCGACATCAGATCGAGCTGCTCGACCGGAATGACCTCGATGTCCGTCAGGCCAAGATCCCGCAGCTGCGGCACGAACGCCTTCGCATTTCCCACCAGCACGACGGACAGCCGATCGGGCTTGAGATACGCCTGAGCAACGCGTTGGATGTCGTCCGGCGTAATTGCCGTGACCCGCTGCGTGTAGGTGGGAATGTCCTCCAGCGGCAGCTCGTAGAGCACGTAATTGATCACCTGCGTGGCGATGTCGTTCGGCGACTCGATCGTCAGCGGAAAGCTGCCGGCGAGGTACGCCTGCGCGTCCATCAGCTCGCGTTCGGGAACCCGCTGCTGCTGGAGGCGCGTGAACTCCTGCACCATCAGCCGCAGCGCCTGGACGGTGGTGTCCGTGCGCGTATCCGTCTCCGCGACGATGTCACCGGCCAGCTTGCGGCCTTCGGTATCCGCCGACGCTCCGTAGGTCAGGCCCCGCTCCGATCGCAGCACACGGTGCAGCCGGTTCGCTCCTTCGCCGCCCAGCACTTTGATCGCCAGATCCCACTTCAGGTAGTCCTGATGTTTCCGCGGAATGGCCAGCTGCCCGACGCGGATCTCCGTCTGCACGGCATCCGGCTTGTCGACGACGATGATGCGGCGCGTCGGCTCCGGGGGAGCGGCACCGCGCCACACGGATGCCTCGCCGCGCGGCCAGCTGCCGAACGCACGCTCGGCGGCCGCCACCGCTTCCTTCTGCGTGATGTCGCCGACGATGGCGAGCACCATGTTGTTGGGAACGAAGTGCTGGCGATGAAACTGCCGCAGATCGTCGCGGGTGATGCTGGCGATCGTCTCCGGGGTTCCACTGCCCGGCAGCCCGTAGGGGTGAAAGCCGTAGACGAGCCGATCGAACACCGCCGACGCGATGTAATCGGGGTCGTTGGCGTTCACCTGCTGCGTGGAGGTGACCTGCTCTTTCTGGCGTTCGATTTCTTCCGGCGCGAACGCGGGATTGCGAGCGATATCCGCCACCATGTCCATCGCCAGGTCGAAGGAGTCCTTCATCACGATGGCGCTGATCGAGGTGAAATCGTCGCCGGATCCGGTCCCCAGGACGCCGCCGATCGAGTCGATCTGATCGGCAATCTGCTGCGAGCTCCTGGTGGTCGTTCCCTGATCGAGCAGGTTCGTGACGAGCAGCGACACGCCGCGCTTCTTGTCCGGGTCGTTTGCGCCACCCGCGCGCACGAGCAGGCGCATCGACACCGCCGGCTGCTCGTGATGCAGCACGGTGACGACCTGCATCCCGTTCGACAGCGTGCGGATGTCGTAGGGCGGGAAGGTGACCTGCTTCGCAGGCAGCGGCCGCGGCATCCGTTCGGTCGGCCACGGCACGTTCTGCGCGGAAACGATTGCGGCGGACAAGACGAAGGGCAGCAGCGCCACCATCGCGAGCGCAGGCCTCTCCTGCCTCCTGCCTCCTGCCTCCTGCCTCCTGCTCATCGCGACCCGCCTTCCTTCGGCAGGACGTGAACGACCACGCGGTTGGCCTCGTTGAAGTACGTCTTCGCGACCCGCTGGATGTCCGCGGTGGTCACGTTCATGAAGATCTCGAACTCGCCGTCAGCCGTGCCGATGTCGTTGTGGATAACGGCCGCATGCGCAAGGTGCATGGCCTTCTCCTGAATCGTTTCGCGGCTGAGGATGTAGTCGCGCGCCCACTGGTTCTTCGCCCGCTGCAGCTCGTTGGCGCTGATCGGCTCGCGCTTCAGCTTCTCGAACTCCTCGATCAGCGCTTTCTCGGCCTCCGCGGCCGTCCGCCCCGGCTGCAGCACGGCCACCGCATAGAAGAGATTCGGATCCTCGGTGATGTTGCTGCTGCCGAACGCCGTCAACGCCAGGCGCTTGTTGTACATGAGCTCGCGCGGGATGCGCGAACTGTTGCCGTCCGACAGAATCTTGCCCGCGACGTGCAGCGGGTAGGCGTCCGGATGCCCGTCGTAGGTGACGTGATAGCCGACGACCACCGCCGGCAGCGGCCACGACTCGGATACGACAGCGCGCTTCTCCTGCTTCTGCTCCGGCTCCTTCGGAATGCTCCTCGGCACCGGACCCGCGCCCCTCGGGACCCGCGCGAAATACTGGTTCACGAGCTGGATGGTCTGCGCCGAGTCGAAATCGCCGACGATCGTGACGGTGGCGTTCGCCGGAACGTAGAACGTTTTGTGGAACTCGCGGACGTCCTCGACCGACGCCGCCTCGAGGTCCTTCATGCTGCCGATCGTCGGGTGCTTGTACGGATGTGTCGTGAACGCGTGGTCGAAGATGATTTCGTTGAGCCGGCCGTACGGCTGGTTCTCGATGCGCATCCGCCGCTCTTCCTTGACGACTTCGCGCTCGCGTTTGAACGCGCCCTCGTCGATCCGCAGCGTCGCCATCCGGTCGGCTTCGAGCCAGAGCACGATCGGCAGGTAGTTCGCCGGCACGGTCTGCCAGAAGACCGTTTCGTCCTCGGTCGTGTACGCGTTGCTGCGTCCGCCGACGCCGGCAATCAACGACGTATGCGAATCGGGATCGACGTTCTGCGACCCCTTGAACATCATGTGCTCGAACAGATGCGCGAACCCGGTTCGCCCGGGCCGCTCGTTCTTCGAGCCGACGTGATACCAGACGGCGACGTGCGCGATCGGCGTCGAGTGATCCTCCGACAGGATCACGCGCAGCCCGTTCGGGAGCGTCAGGAGCTGATACTGGAGCTTGGGCGGCTTGACGGCCGCCACGAGCGGTGCGACGGCAGCGAGAAGAAGCGCACAACCCAACGCCCAAATCGTTCGAGTCACCCGTTGATTATCCCCGATCAACGGCTCAACAGCCTGAAGCCGGCCGACATCCACGTGGCGGTCCCGAACTCCGTGGGATACGGATCGATCCGGCGCTCCGCGGCCACAAACAGCTCGACGGCGCCGCCGCCGCCCTCGAACCGGAAGCCACCTTCAGCCCGGTAGCCCGTCTGCCCGTCCCGGAAGGCGGTGCCGTCGACGCCGAGAAACCGGACGCCGCCGCCACCCCACACCCCGATGTCGGGCCGAAGCAGCCGGTCCGCACGCACCTGCGTGTCGATCTCCCACTCGTAGTCGACGAACGAGTGCTGTACCGTCCACCGGAGGTCGGCACGGGCGTCAAGGTAGGTGGCACCAAGGAGAAATCCGCGCCGGACGCGCCCGCCGAGCATGTTCCAATCGACAGGCTGGGTCTTCGGCCGATCACCCAGGTGTCGCGACTGGTGATAGAAGACCAAGGCCGCCTCGGTCTGCCTCAGCCGTGCCGTCAGCGCGCCGAGGAGGATGTAGTTCCCCTGGTTCGGATCGAACTTCTGCAGCTCCTCGCCGAGGATCGCCTGGTAGTTCGCCGCGAAGATGAAGCGGCCGGCGGTGTAGTCCATCAGATCGATTTCAGCGCCGACGTTCACATCCCACCGGAAACGACGGTCGTCGATCCCGCTGAGATGCTCCGCGCCCACGTGAAACTGCGAGCGCGGGAAGAACGACACGCCGGAGCCTGTTGTTTGTGCAGTGGCTGATGCGACGCAGGCGACCATCACCACTGTCATGAGGAGCGTACGAATCATTCGCGAAGATCCTGTCAAGTAGAGTCCGGCTTCAGCCGGATTTAGAGTCCGGCTTCAGCCGGATTTAGAGTCCGGCTTCAGCCGGATTTCGGAGTCTGGCCCGTGAGAGCAGCGAGGCGCGCCTCCAATTCCTCGATGCGGCGCTTCAATTCGGGGAGGCGGCGGAAGAGGACGGAGGCTTTCCGCCACTCACGGCTGTCGATGGCCGGATAGCCGGCGACCATGACCCCTGGATCGAGCGAGTTCGTGACGCCCGACTGTCCGACGGCAATCGCCCCGCGTCCGACGGTGAGATGTCCGCCGACGCCGACCTGTCCGCCAAACATCACTTCGTCGCCGATCTCGGTGCTGCCGGCAATTCCGACCTGCGCCGCCATCAGCACATTACGGCCAACCGTGACGCCGTGCGCGATCTGCACGAGGTTGTCGATCTTCGTCCCGGCCTTGATGCGTGTTTCGCCGACGGCTGGCCGATCCACGGTGGTATTCGCGCCGAGCTCGACGTCGTCTTCGATGACCACGGCCGCGGTCTGCGGGATCTTCTCGTGCGTGCCGTCGCGGCGGCGGACGAAGCCGTAGCCGTCGCCGCCGATGACGACGCCGTTCTGCAGGATGACGCGGTCGCCAATCGTGACGTGTTCGCGGATCGAGACGTTCGAGTGGATCACACACTCACTGCCGATTCGCGTGCCGCGGCCAATCGTGACGTTGGGACAGATGACGGTGCGGTCGCCGATGGAAACGCCCGACTCGATGGCGGCAAACGCGCCGACGGAGACGTCGCGGCCAAGCTGCGCGTCGTCCGCCACGGCCGCGTGGGCGTGGACCCCCGGCGCCGGGCGCCAGTCGGGAGCGAACAACCGCACGGCGCGCGCGAAGGCGAGGTAGGGGTCGTCCGCGCGCAGCGTTGCCACCGGAGCGGACGCCGCGGCGCGCTTGAGAATCACGGCGGACGCGCGCGTCGCCGCCAGCAGCTTCTCGTATTTCGGATTCGCGACGAACGTGACGTCGCCGGGGCCGGCATCCTGGATGCCGGCGACGCGGAGGATCTCGATCCCGCCGTCGCCTTCCAGGGCGCAATCGAGGGCCGCCGCGAGATCGCTGAGCTTCACGCGCCGGAATTGTACCTGTGATAGCGGTTTAATTTCGGGGTGCGACGAGCGCGGACATCACGCCGGGGATCGTGCGATCGCGACCCGATCGAAGAACTTCGGCAGCTGTTCCAGCCGCACGCGGGCGGCGACGTCGCGCACGCGTGCCTCGCGCGCGTGCGGATCCTGGAGGGCCAGTTCGCGCAGCTCGTCGAGGGGCGGGCACGACCGGCCGCGCCAGGCGACGTTGCGCAGCGCGTTGAGTGCTCCGCGCATGGACAGGAAATGGCCGATGAAGCGGAATCCGAAATACACGGCGGGCAGATTCGCCACGCCGGGAATGACGACCAGCGGGAAGAACGCGACGAACGTCACGACGAACAATACGCCGTCGATCAACATCCACCGGCGGTGGCGGTCGTAGTCGCGGCGCAGCGAATCGCGAATGAGGGCGTGCACGTCGTCGAAGCTCATATCGGCCGGGTGCACCGCCGTTGCCGACGTCTGGCCGCGAAGGTTCCAGAGGAGGCGCTGCTCCGCGATGCGCTCGGCGGCCCATGCCATGCCGCGATCCTGCATCCGGCCGATCCAGCTCTTCGGCTCCGAATCGGGCGTGGCGCCCCCGCGCTGACGTTCTTCCGCCGCGCGGACGATCCCGCCGAACCGCCGGCGGATCCTGACGAACAAACCGCTGGACTCGGGCTCGACCGGCTCCTCCCCTGCGACAGGCTGTTCGCAATACAGCTCGTACCGGCCGGGACCGACCGGAATGACGAAGACGTCCATCGTTGGGTTGGTGGTTGGTAGTTGGTGGTTAGTGGTTGGTGGTTACTAGTCTAAAGCGCCTTCCTCCTCGCACTGAAGAGATTGAACAGCAGCAGCGCGAGCGCGGCGAGCAGCAGCAGGTGAATCAGGCCGCCGGCGACGTCGAACAGGAAACCAATCACCCAGACCAGCAACACCAGAACGAGCAGCGTCCAGAGCATAGCCACCTCGACCAAAGACGTGGCAAGGGGTGTGCCATGGGTGCATAAGGTGAGGACCGGATACCGCAGGCCGGCGGCGGCCGTTACCATCCGGATCACCCCATGAATGCGTTGCCGGTGCCCCTCGCGCGCTTTGCCGCCACCCACCTTGGTTCGCTCGACGATTTGAAAGTCCTGGCCCTCTGCGTCGAACAACGGGATCGCTGGCACGACGCGCCGGGCATCGCCAGGACCCTTGGTATCCCGCGCGGTGCCGCGCGGAATGCCCTCGAGCACCTCGCACGCAACAACCTGCTGGATGTGCGGATCACAGGAGACCTGCGATATCGCTTCCGGCCGGGCACCTCCGAGCTCGAGTCGCAGGCGCTCGCGCTGGTGGACGAGTACCACCGGAACCCGGGCCACGCATCGGAAGCAATCAGGGATAAATAGGGCCGGCCTTTCGACCGGCCCTGGGGAGGCGACCTGGACGCGGGGGAAGCATTGCGGGGGCGCGTCCAGGGGCAATGCTGACAGTCCAGCCCCGTGGCGTCCATCCCGGCGACACCCGATATTTCGTTGGGTCGCCTCGGTAGCCTGGGTTGCCTGGGTTGCCTGAGGTCTTACCCAGGCCACCAAGGCAACGCAGGCTGCCCAGCTACGGAATTACCGGATGACGCCGCGGCGAACGGCGTAGAGGACGATTTCGGCGGCGCTGTGCAGGTCCAGCTTCTCCATGATGTGGGCGCGGTGGGTCTCCACCGTGCTGGGGCTCACATTGAGCAGCGCCGCGATCTCCTTGTTGGTTTTGGCTTCCGCAATCAACTGGAAGATTTCGCGCTCGCGCTCGGAGAGCGATTCGTAGCGGTCGGTGACGCCTTTGTCGGCGAGCTGGCGCACGTAGTCGTCGAGCATCACGCGGGCGATGGCGGGGCTGAAGAACGAACGGCCGTGTGCCGCTTCGCCAACGGCCTTCAGCAGATCGACGTCCGCTGAATCCTTCAACAGATAGCCGGTGGCGCCGGCCTGCAGGATCTGGGTCACGTAGGCTTCGTCGGCGTGCATGCTGAGGACGAGCACGCGCGTGGCGGGCACGCGCTTGGTGATCTGCCGCGTCGCTTCGATGCCGTTCAGCAGCGGCATGGCGACGTCGAGGATGGCCACGTCCGGCTTGTGTTGTTCGGCGAGCCGAACGGCTTCCCTGCCGTCGCCCGCCTCGGCGATGACCTCCCAGTCCGGACGCTCTTCGAGCAGCTTGCGCAGTCCCTGACGCACCACCGTGTGGTCGTCCGCCAGGAGGATACGAACGCGTCCCATCAACCCGCTTTCCGTGTGGCGTGAGCACCGAGCGGCAGCGTGACCACGATGCGTGTGCCACCTTCGGGACGGTTGTCGATGCTGAAGCGGCCGGCCAGCGACTGGGCGCGCTCACGCATGCCCATCAGGCCGAGGCCGCGTCGCGCATCCGCCCCGCCGGACGCCTCGGCCATCCCTCGGCCGGAGTCTTCGACCACGAGCTCCACCTGGTCGTCGATGCGCCGCAGCGACACGGCGCACGACAGCGCGCCGCTGTGCCGCGCGACGTTGGTCAGCGCCTCCTGCACGATCCGGTAAAGACACACTTCGACGTCGGGCGGCATGCGGTCGTTGCGGTCTTCATGGGAGAAGTGCGCGCGAATGCCGGTGCGCTTCGAAAAATTCCGGAGGTACGCCGCCAGCGTTTCCGGCAGGCCGAAGTCGTCGAGCATCGACGGGTGCAGGAGCTGCGACAGATCGCGGACGCCCTGCAGCGTCGTTTCCGCCACGCCGCGCGCCTCTTCGAGCGCGGCGTGCGCGCGCGGATGCGTGCCCGGCGTGCGCAGCGCGACGCCGACCGACATCTTGATCGCCGTCAGCGCCTGTCCCACTTCATCGTGGAGTTCGCGCGCCAGGCTGCGGCGCTCCTGCTCCTGCGCGTCGACCAGGCGCGCCGACAGGCGCTCGAGGTCGAGCCGGTTGTGCGTCTCTGCGAGACGCTGCCGGTTGATCTCGTTCTCGAGCCCGGCGACGTGCCAGGTGGCAAACCACGCCACCGCGAGACCGAGCAGCAGGGCGCCGCCGACGATCCAGACGAACCGGGCGCGCGCGTCGGCGTAGAGCCGTTCCACGTCGGCATTGTGCTGCCACAGCGCCGCCTGCTGCAGCGTCTTCAGGTTATCGAGGAGCGTGAGCACGTCCTTGCGAATCGGCCGCACGTTCCGCCGCAGCATGGTGGCCGCCCGGGTCGTGTTGGTCGGCAGATCGTCGGCGAAGACGAATTCCAGGGAAGGCCAGAACTCGGCCAGCGTCGCCTGCAGCTTGGCCCATTCGTCGCGTTCCGCCACCGACTGCGCCCGCGGGACGTATTCCGCGACGCCCCGTTCGGCGTCTTCGCGAAGGACACGCAGCTGGTCACGGTAGGTCTGCCGCGCGTCGTCGTCCGCGTCGATGAGCGCGTCACGGACGTTGATCGACCCTTCGAGGACGTTGCGGCGAATCAGCGAGACGGCGTCGGCGGCGAGCGCGTAGGCGTCGTGCTCGGCGGTCACCCGCCGCTCGACGTCGATGAGGCTGCGAATCAGTCCGTAGCCTGCAAACGCCCACACCGCCAGCAGGACCGCGAAGCCGGCCACGAGAGCCCCGCGAATCGACGAGACGCCGGCGGGCGCGTGCCCGAAGCGCGTCACGAACTGGCGAATGACCGACTCAGGCATTCAACGTGGCGGCCCGACGACCGCCTCCAGCCAGCCTGCGGCGCCGGTGGCAGTCGTCAGGTACGCGCCTGGCACGTGTCGCAGCAGCGCCGACTGATCGAGGCGCTGATCGCGCACGACAATCGGAATGTCCACGGCGGCAAGCATCGCGCCGTCGCTCGTGTCGCAGCCCAGTCCAACCGTCAAAATCTTATCGTGCCCGCGCGCCAGGAACAGGGCGCCGAGCAGCCGCATTGCCGCCGTGGGGCCGAAGGTGTCGAAGCTGAACATTTCCCACTCGTCGTCCGGCGACGCCACATCGTCCAGTTGCGTGAAATACTCCGGCGGGATGTGCAGGGCTGCCCCTCCACGCGAAATGAACGGCTGCATCACGCCCAGCTCGCGCTGCATCTGGCGTATGTCCGCCGCGCCCGAATCGCTGACGAGGACGAGCGGCACGCGTGTCGAGATCAGCGCGTTGAGCGCCTCGCGCGACAATTCGCACGGCGAGGCGGCGCGCTGTCGAAGCAGTCCGTCAACGCGCGTGAAGATCACCAGCGTGCCTGCCGCAGTGCAAACGCCCGAATGCACCGTCTCCATCTGCATGCGGCGACTATATGGGACCGTGCCGCCGCGCGGTATCCGGTTCGCACAGGATAGCGGGCGCGGTCAGTGTCTCATACGCTGGTCGCGTGAATCGCCGCATCCCGCAGCCGCCGCCCCCTCGCCTGGCGCACGAGCGCGCCATCCTCGACAACTGGAAGGAAGACGATGGCGTCTACGTGACGCTGCGCGCCGTGACCGTAGGGCGCCCCTTTAGGGGTGCCGCGCTGACGCCGGCGCACGAGGCCGCTACCGGGCCCGGCGCTGCGGACGCGGAACCGGGTTCACCGGAAGCGCCGGCTTTCCTGCCGCCTCCCACGCCCCGGTGATGATGGCCGCGGTGGCGGCGATCGCGTCGCCGAGCCGCCGCTCGAGCACGGCGCGGTTCGCCGTGAAGAACGCGTCGTAATACGCCTCGTCATAGACGTCGCGCGCACCGATCGCCTCGAGATCCGCTTTCAGGATCGGCGGCACCAGCTGATTGCTCGCGAGGAGCGTCGCAAACGCGAAGTCACGCGGATCCCTGACCGGGGCGATCGGCGTCGGCACAATCGTCAGCCGCTCGCGATACCGTTCGAACGTCGTCGACTCGAAGCGTGCGTGCACACCATTCTGCCCGGTGAGCTGCCCGTCGTAGTTGATGACGGCATGAAACGGCACATGTGCGTCGGCGACGTAGTGCGCCAGCCAGGCCGAAAAGAAAATGATGTCGTTCTGGCCGAACGCGCCGCGGCGCGGGTAGTCCTCGAACGCGCGGCGCAGGGCGCCGTAGCGCTCTTCGACAGCCCAGGGCAGCGTGCCCATCTCCTGCATCCGGCTGCGTCCGAACTTGGCGAGGGCAGCGGTGTAGTCGCGCGGCAGCCCGTTGAACGGATACGGTCCGAAGCCCTGCCAGTCGAGGTCGAGGAAGTGGTTCGGATCCTCCTCGCGCGCGAAGCCAGCCGTCCTCCACGTATCCGGATCGATCGAGCGCTCGATCAGCGTGGCGCGGTGCTTTTCGAACAACGGCCGCACCTCCGCCGGGAGCAGCGCCAAGGCGCGCTCCATGATGAATTTGTGCGCCTCGAAGCCCCAGGCGTGCGCGCGCCCGCTGCCGAGCAGCAGCAGGGCCACCGCAACGGCGACCGCTCGTGTCATGGCGCTGATTATAGTGAGGAGATGCGGATCGGCGCGCACATGTCGGTGGCCGGCGGCGTGTCCCGGGCGGTCGAGCGCGCGATGTTACACGGCTGTGAGGCGCTGCAGATTTTCAGCAAGAACGCCAACCAGTGGAAAGGCCGGCCGCTGGATCCGGCAGACGTCCGCGCCTTCCGGCGGCGCGTCGACGCGGCCGGCCTCAGACCGGTCGTCTCCCACGCCAGCTACTTGATCAACCTGGCCACCACGTTCCCGCTGCTGCGCGAGCAGTCGATTGCCGCCTTCATCGACGAGCTCGATCGTGCCGACGCGCTCGGCCTCCTCGGCGTCGTCATCCATCCGGGGACCTGCACGGCCGGCAGCGAAGCGGACGCGCTGAGACTGATTGCCGAGGCGATCCACGCGGCGTTCACGGCGCGGCCGCGAAAGAGAACCCTGGTGCTGCTCGAGCACACGGCGGGACAGGGCCGGACCGTCGGGCATCGATTCGAGCATCTGGCCGCGATTCTCGAGCATCTCGATGGCACGCGCCGTGTGGGCGTGTGCCTCGACACCTGCCACCTCGTCGCGTCCGGCTACGACATCGTCAGCGAGGCCGGATACCGCGACACGTTCGCGGCGCTCGACCGGATCGTCGGTCTCGACCGCGTGAAAGTGTTCCACGGCAACGACTCGAAGAAGCCGTGCGGCAGCCGGGTGGACCGGCACGAGCACATCGGCGAGGGCTGTCTCGGTCTCGAACCGTTCCGGCGGCTGCTCAACGACCCCCGGTTCGCGGACCTGCCGATCCTGATCGAAACGGAGAAGACGCCGCGGTCGGCACGGCCGCACGCGATCGAAACCGATCCGCTCGACGTGAAGAACCTCGAGACACTGCGCGCGTTGCGTGAAAGGCCGGAAAGGCCGACCTAAAGGTCGGCCTCTACCGGCGACCGGCGTACGGATTTCGTGGGGCGGACCCGACAGGGTCCGCCCCACGATCGTCAGTTCAGAAATCTACGGATCGCGGATCAGCGTTGACGCCTGGAAGTTCGCGCGGCGGATCGAGCGCGACATGAAGCGGACGTCGCCAACGGTGACGCGCGTGCCGCCCTTCTCGGGCGTGATTGTCCAGAACGGAAACCGCGCCCAGACGAGGAACTCACGAATCTGCGGCTCCACGCGCGCCTTCTGCACGAGCGGATGCCCGGCGTTCTTCATGGTCGCCTCGTCGTCGAACCCGACGCCCGTCGGCCACCACCTGAAGACGCCGGTCTCGTAGCGATCGCCGGCGTCGATGATCACCACGCGGGTGAACGGCGTGAACGGCAGCGGTCCGACCATCAGCGCCCGTGGCGCCGTGCCGCTCACCTCGCGCCACGTGTCGGCAACCACCGCGCGCGCCGCCTGGGCGGAGACGAGCATCGCGGCGATGTAACAGGAGACGAACGCGAGCGCCGCGCGCGACGGACCCCAGCGCCGCTGCCGCCGGGTGAGCCATACTCCGACGCCAAGCGCCAGCCACATCCACACGTCCGCGATGAAGACCGCGTCGCCGTAGAACCACCGCCAGTCGAACGGGCTGAGGAGGCGGACGCCGTAGTTGTTCAGGAAGTCGAGAAACACGTGTGAAGACACGCCGATATACGACAGGAGCAGCAGCCAGCCGGCGTGCAGCGGAGGACGGTCTCCATGGCGTCCACTTTCACGCGCGGCGCGACGGCGGGCAAGCAGCCGTCCTATCGCATACATGACACCGGTGAACGCGATCGGCAGCAGCAGCTGCGCCAGGATGCCATGCGTCCATCCGCGGCGGAACGAAATCGGCGCGGTGTCGGTGAGGAACGACAGGACGTCGATGTCGGGCAGGTTGGCCGCGATCATCAGCGTCGCGTTGCCGTAACGGGTCCGCTGCTTGAGCCCGGCCTCGCCGCAGGCCGCACCAACGAGCGTATGGCAGATGTTATCCATCGATGAACGAATGAACGATGAACGAATGATTGAATTGGTTCAGTGGAAACATCAAATCATGCGTTGATCGATCATCCGGTCATCGATGTATTGCTCGCTGAAGACCTGCGCCTCGAACAGAAACACTCTGGCGCGGTTCCACGCATCGGAGGAGAGTCCGGCTTTGAGGCAGGTGTGCTCGAGGAAGGTTGCGACATCCCACTGTCGCTCGGCAGCGACCTGCGGGAGCAGCAGACCACGCCGCCAGCCGCTCTCGACGATGAGGCCGTGCCGCCCGATTTCAATTTCATCCGGGGAGCGCATCTCCCGCTCCGGACTCAGGATCGAGACTTCGATCGTCAGTCCGGGAAGCTCGGCGACGGTGACCGGTGCAAAGCGCGGATCGGCATCGGCAACCGCGCGTCCGAGATGAGCCACGACGCGCGCGATCGCCCAATCTGCATCGAGGCGGCCGAGACAACCGCGCAGCTCATCACCGTGATGGATCGACACGAAGGCACCTCGCTGCGTGGCGAGCGCCCCTCCATGCTCAGCTTCCGGATTGGGTTCGCGGCGGACGCGCGCTTCCAGCGCCGCGCGCGCGATCGTCAGCAACCGGCAGCAGTCGTCGGGCTCGAACATGCTCAGAACACAGCGGCGGCCAGGTAACCCACCACCGACGATTTGTCGCCGGACACATCGCCTGAATCCGCATACCGGAGCACGTGCGCCTCGGTGGCACCAAGCAGCCGCGCGGCGTGGAGAACGGACACCATCGGACCGCCGCCGCAGGCATGGCGCGGCTCCTCTTCGAGCGCAGTCATCAATCCGGCCGGGTCAAGCGCCTCGATGTGCCGGATCATGACCGCATCCATTCGAGCAGCGACTTCCGCGTCCTCGTAGTGAGAGAGATCGGAACTCGCGACGAGAAGAACGTCCGAACGACTCGAACGACTCGAACGACTCGAACGATCCGAACGATTCTCTATAGCGCGCGCCAGTGCGTCACCGAGCTCGAATGCCGTCTCGCGCGTCTGGTACCCCATCACCAGCGGCACGATGGGCACTCCCGGCAGCAGGCGCGCGATAAAGGGCAGCTGCATCTCCAGCGCATGTTCGCGCCCATGAGCGGCCGGCAGCTCGACGATCGCTTCGGATTCGGCGCGAATCGTCTCCGCGAGCTGGCGCTCCACGGCGATCGGACCGAGCGGCGTCTCCCACGCGCCGGAACTCCAGATCGACACGCCACGAAACGGGACGAAGTGCGATGGTCCCACCAGCACGACTGCGCCGTACGCGACGTTGTTGAGCAGCGCGTACGCGAACGCGGCAACGGGACCGGAGTACATCAGCCCGGCATGCGGCGCAATGAGGGCACGCGCCCTGCCGGACGTAGACGGGACGTCCGCGCGATCGAGGTAGCGATCGATCTCGTCCGTCAAACGCGATGGATTGTCCGAGTACCAGGTGCCCGCCACCGCGGCGCGTCTGTTCACCGCCCGAGACCCGCCAGCTCCGTCGCAAACACGAGCGCCATGGCACCACCGCGCGGATCGCGGCCGGTCAACGCCGCGCGGCGCAGGTAATCGTCGAGCGTTCGCTGCTTGTTCGTCGATTCGCAGACGTCGAGCAGTACGCCGTCGGATGCCGTGCGCGTGTTGACAGCGCGCCACGCCGCGTCGACGAGCGGCTGATACGTCTTCGCGTCCAGCCAGCCATGCCGGATTCCAATCAGCATCGACGTGCCAATCATCGCCGTCGCCGAGAACTCGGCATACGAACCTGGATGATCGATGACCTGGTGCCACAAGCCGTCCGCATCCTGGAATCGGGCAAGCGCCGCCATGTGCCGTCGAACGGACTCTAGAACGGGCGCAAATCCCGCGTGCTCTTTCGGAAACGATTCCAGCGTCAGCGCCAGGCCGAGTGCAGGGAATCCATTTCCACGGCCCCACGCCGCGTCGGTCAGCGGTGAGTGCCGGTAGAGACCGTCTGGGCGGAACACCAGCTTCTGCATGAACGCGACGTGGCGGGCGGCCATGTCGAAGTAGCGGCGCTCTCCCGTCAGCGCGCCGGCCCGCGCCAGAATCGCCGTGGCCATGAACAGCGAGTCGCTCATCTCGTCGTGAAACGGCATCGACTCCTTCATCTCGCCGGTGTCGGTGAACCCGAGATCGACCGCCTTCCGCAGCGCCGCGAGATACGCAGGGTTCTTCGTCCGCGCCGCGAGTTCGGCCATCACCAGATGTCCGGCCAGCACGAGCGAGTTCGGCCGCTCGAGTGGATCCCGTACACCCGTGACGTACGGCGCAACGAGCCGTTCGACGTCCGCCGTCTCTCCGAGCCGCAGCCGGCCGATCAGCGCCATGCCGGGGATGTAAGTGAACTGATCGAAGTCCTGCCCGTAGACCTTCGCCAGCTGAACGGCAACCTCACGAGGCGAACGCCGGCGACGGCCGTTGATTTCACGGCGCGCCTCCGACTCGACGATCGTTTGTGGAATTGCCTGCAGTAGGCGCGCGTTCGCGTCGAGGCGACGCGCCGGGATACGGCCGATGCCGGCAACGGGATGCTCGGACAGTGCCAGCGTCAGACTTGCGGAGTCGGCGCCGGCAACGAGCACCAGATCCGGCGCGTGGATGCCGATCCACCGCCACAGGACGTGCGACTCCGTGCTGACCCGGTAGGCGACACCGGTCGGCGGAAACACGAGCACCGAGCCGTCAGGGTTCGCTGCCGCGATGCCGATGAGCGTGTATCGCCGCCTGGCCTGCGGCTGCTTGTCGAATTCGTCGATCGCGTCCAGCACGGCGCGGCTCGACGCGTCCTGCCCGGACAGTCCGCCGACGATCGCCACCACGGGCGCGGAATCGGAAGAACCGCGCACGATCGCCGCGCGAATCGTTCCGCCCTTGGCCGTGAGCCCGATGTCATGCGTCTCCGCGGCCGCGGCTGGAATCGAGAGAAGCAATAACGCGCCAAGAAATGCGGAGGCTCGCATGACG
>JBOGIQ010000084.1:0-19210 GCA_050742535.1 Vicinamibacterales bacterium
CTCCGCCTATCACCAGGAGCTTCTGGCCGAATTTCCTCAGACCATTCTCGAGCTGCTGCGCCTGCAGGGGGTTGGTCCGAAGACGGTGGCGCTGCTCTACTCCGCCCTGAACATCAGCTCGATGGATGCGCTCGCGGCCGCCGCCCGCGACGGCCGGCTCCGGTCGCTGAAGGGCATGGGGCCGAAGAAGGAAGCGCTGATCCTCAAGGCTATTGAAGACCGGGACAAAGACACCGGCCGTCATCTGCTTGCCGAGACCGCGGCGGTGTCGGCCGAGCTCGTTGCCTACCTGCGCGAGCGCGTGCCGGCGGTCGACTTCATCCCGGTCGGCAGCGTGCGGCGCGGATGCGAAACGTGCGGCGACATCGACATCCTCGCCGTGGGCGGGGAACCGGTGCTCATGGACTTGCTGCTGCAGCACCCGCGCGTCGAGCGGGTGCTCGGCCACGGCGACGCGAAGTCGAGCGTGCGTCTGCACGGCGGCTACCAGGCCGACCTGCGCCTGGTTCCGCCCGAAAGCCGCGGTGCCGCGATGCAGTATTTCACCGGCTCGAAAGCGCACAACATCGTGATCCGGGATCGCGCCGTTCAGCGCGGGCTCAAGCTGAACGAGTACGGTCTCTATCGCGTCGAGGACGACAGCCGCATCGCCGGCGACTCGGAGGAAAGCATTTACCAGGCACTCGGGCTCGACTGGGTTGCGCCGGAACTGCGGGAAAACCGCGGCGAGATCGAGGCAGCAAGCCGTGGCGCCCTCCCTCGCCTCGTCACGCTCGAGGATGTGCGGGGAGATCTGCACATGCACACCACGGCGACGGATGGCCGCGACGATCTGGACAGCATGGCCGCGGCCGCCCAACGGCTCGGCCACGAGTACATCGCCATCACCGATCACAGTAAAGCCATGGCCATGTCGAATGGCCTGAACGAATCGCGGGCGCTGGAGCACGCCGCCCGGGTGCGGGCATTGAACGGCCGCTACGAAGGCCTCACCCTGCTGGCCGGCATCGAGTGCGACATCCTCGCCGACGGCACACTCGATCTGTCACACGACTGCCTCGCGCAGCTCGACTGGGTCGTGGCGTCGGTCCATTCACATTTCGGGCAGGAAGAGCCGCGGATGACCGACCGGCTGCTGCGCGCGATCGCGTGTCCATGGGTCGATGTGCTCGGACACCCGACCGGCCGCCTGCTGCTCAGACGGGAGCCGGCGCGCGTGAACATGGACCTGCTGACCGCGGCCGCGGCGCGCCTGGGCGTGGCGCTCGAGATCAACGCGCAGACGGCGCGCCTCGATCTGAACGACGCGCACGCCCGGCTGGCGCGTGAGCGCGGCGTCCGGCTCGTGGTCTCGACCGACGCCCACTCGGTCGCGGCGCTGACGAACCTCCGCTGGGGCGTATCCATGGCGCGCCGTGCATGGGCCTCACCTGACGACATCCTGAATACGAGGGGCCTCGTCGAGCTGCGCGGGATGCTGCGACGAAACCACGGCTCACATGGCTGACGATCGCCGGCCGGCCGGCTTCGTGCCGCTGAAGGCGATGACCGCGGGCGCGCCTGATGCCGCCTCCGCCCTGGCGGAAATCCGTCGGATCTACTTCAAGACGTCCCGCCGGACCATCGACAACGACTTCGCCCACGCGATCGAGCTGCTGAAATCGCTGCCCGATGAAGACACCCGCGCCAAAGCGCACGTCTACATGGAGGGCCTCGCCGAGATGTCGCGCGAATGGGGGAAGGCGACAAGTGGACAAGTGGACAAGTGGAAAAGTGGAAAAGTACGGAGGGAGCGGAGGGCGACGAAGAAACCCTGACGCTATTTGTTCAAGACGATCTTCTGTCGGGCCGTGATTCGCAGCACTTCCGGGACGTTCCTGTCCGCCGAAATCGATCGCAGGTCCTTTTCCGTCAGCCGCGCCAGCAGATTCATCGAAATCGCCACCGGCGTCTTCGGATTGCGGGCGAGCGCGGCGATGATCCCGTAGCGCTTCGTCCACGCCCGGTTATTGGCGATCATGCGCAGGATCTCGTCGGAGATGCTGGCCATCTTGGCGATGCCCTCGATCTCCGTCTCCGTCATCTTCGGGCTGCCGAGCACCGCCACCGCGACGATCTTGTTGGGATCGCGAATCAGAATCGCCCGTTCCTCGCGCGAGCCTTTCATCGCCACGCCGATACGCTGGGCGACGGTCATCGCCGCGATCCGCTGCAGTGTCGACTGCGAGTCTTCGTTCTCCGGCGCCGCCGGCGGTTCCGGTGCGGTGTCGATCAGCGGCTCGTCACCCGGCGCCGGAGCGGCCGCCGCGTTTACACCGCGGGCTGCGAAGAACGACCGCAGTTCCGCGCTGACGTCGGCCCTGGCCAGAAACGCGCCCAGCGCATCCACCGGAATCGATTCCAGCGTCGCCGCCGCCGCCGCCGAGACGTCGGCGTCGGAGTCCTTCAGCAGAAGAATCAGTAACTCCAGCTGTTCGTGGGCGCGCGGAGCCAGTACCCCGCGCGCGGCGAGCATGCGGACGTCGAGCGGGGCGTCGCCCCTGCGGAAGTAATCGACGAGCGGTGTACGAAGCGTGCCTTCCATCAACGCCATGTTAGAACATCCTCCAGCCTCACTCTTCCCGAAGAGCAATCACCGGATTCACTGTTGCCGCTCGTCGCGCCGGAACGGCAAGAGCTGTGATCGAAGTGAGAACCAGCAGTCCCGTTACCGACGCATACACAACAGGATCGACTGGACTAATCTCGTAGAGTCGGGCGGTCAGAAGCCGCGAGGCTGCCGTCGCGACGGCGAGCCCGGCGACGATGCCGAGCACCACCGGCAACAACCCCTGTTTCGCGACGACGAGCTCGAGCACCTGCCTCGGACGGGCTCCCAGTGCGACGCGAATTCCCACTTCACGACGACGCTGGTTGACCACGTAGGAGAGCACGCCGTAGAGACCCGTCGCGGCGAGGACGAGCGCGGCCAGCCCGAAAAACACCATCAACTGCACGGACAGCCGCGATCTCGCCATCGAATCGGCGAGGCGCTCCTCCATCGTGATGGTTCGCGTTAAAGGAAGGTAGGGGTCAAGCTCGGCCAGTGCGTGCTGGATGGCGGCAATCATTGCGAGCGGGTCCGTTGCGGTCTTGACCGTGAACGTCATCGACGTGCCGGCTCTCTGCGTGGCCGCGTGATAGACGGACATCTCGGGCGCGGTGACCAGGTCTCGCCGTTTCACCGATCCGACTACGCCCACAATCGTGGCGTTTGCATTGGGCCCGGGGCCGGTGATCTGTCTGCCAATCGGGTCTTCGCCCTCTCGAAAAAACCGGCGTGCCGTCGCCTCGTCGATGATCGCGACGGGCATGCTCGCTGCCGTGTCGGCCGAGGTGAACGTCCGCCCACGCCGCAGGGGCACGCCGAGCGACTCGAAATACCCCGGCAGAACCCGGGCGGGACGCAACATCGGCTGCGGCGCGCCGGGGTCGACGGGGTGCCCGACCACCTGAATAGAACCTCCACCCTGGATTCCGCCGAACGGAATCCGATCAGCGGCGCCAACGGAGACAACGCCAGGAGTTGCCTCGAGACGCGACCGGAATGCTTCATAGAACGCAATCCTCCGCTCGGGTTCTGAATACTGCGCGATGGGCAACAGGAGCTCAAAGGTCAAGACATTTGCCGCGTCGAATCCGGGATCGGCCTGCTGCACACGAAGAAAACTCCGGGTCAGGAGACCGGCGCCGATGAGCAGGACGAACGATGCCGCCACCTGCAGAGCGACCATTGACTCGCGGAACCGTCGTCGTCCGGCGGACGCTCCGCGTGTGGAGTCCTTGAGCACGTGACGCAGGCCGACGCTGGCCGTCAGCGCTGGCAGCAGACCGAAGAGCACGCTCGCGAGAGCCGACATGCCGATCGCGAACGCCACCACCCACCCGTTGATTCCAACTCCCGCGACTGGTACCAGCCCCGTTGGTCCATAGCGTTCGAAGAGCGTCAACAGGACGGACGCCAGCGCCACCCCCAAGGCTCCCGAAACCGCGGCGATCACCAGGTTCTCGGACATGAGCTGGCGGACCATTCGCACTCGGCCGGCGCCGAGCGCGGCCCGCACGCCCATCTCCTTTCTCCTGGCGGAGGCGCGCGCCATGATCAGGTTTGAAACGTTGGCGCACGCGATCAGCATCAACACGCCGACAGCCGTCAGCAGGAACAGCAGCGGCTGACGAAGGTCGCCCGTTACGGTGGACGCAAGCTCGGTGGCCTCGAGGGAGAAGCCGACGCGGGCAGGATAGGCTTGCGGGTATAGCTCGGACAACTTCGACGCCACGGCGGCGAGGTCCTGCCTGGCCGCGGCCATCGTGACGCCCGGCTCGAGCCGCCCGACTACGTTCAGTCCCTTCGCGCCGCGGGTCGCCGGCTCCTTCTCAGCGGGCTGAAAACTCAGCGGCACCCACAGGTCAGCCGCTGTAGGCAGAAACTGGCGCGAGACGGCGACAACGTGATAGCGCTCTCGATTGATGTCGATCGACTTGCCGACGACGCTCGGGTCGGCGCCGAATCGGCGCTTCCAGAGGGCCTCGGAGATGACGACGACCCGATGCCTGCCGTACTCCTCATCCTCGGTCCGAAAGGGACTCCCGACGATCGGCTTCACATCCAGCATGGAAAAAATGCTCGCCGACACCCGGAGGCCAGCCACGCCTTCGGCGGCTCCGCTCGTGGTGAGGGCGAACTCGCCGGAGCGGAAAACCGCAACGTGCGAGAACGACTGGGTCATCGCGCGGACGTCATCCACTTCCAGCGCAGCAAGCTGCATCCCGACGATGTCGAACTGCTTGTAACTCTCCGTGATCGTGACGAGCTGCCCGGGATCACGGTACGGCAGGGGACGGAGGACGAGGGCATCGAACACAGAGAACATCGTCGTGCTCGCGCCGATCGCGACCCCAAGGATCAGGATGGCGGTGGCCGCGAAGCCGGGCCGCTTCCTCAGGGCTCGGAGACCGTACCGGAGGTCCTGGGCGAGGGTTTCCATGAACGCGTACCTCCACGAATCGAGTGTCCGTTCTCTGACCAGCGTCGCGTTCCCGAATTGGCGTTGCGCGCGAACACGAGCTTCATCTGGCGGAACACCCGAGTCGATCAGACGTTGTTGCAACGAATCGAGGTGGAACTGCAGCTCTTCATCGGTGCGGGTGTACAGCCTCCTGCGGCCGAACAGCGCGGTCGCACGCGCCCGCAGATCGATCCACCACTGCAAAACGATCACGGCGTCAGGGGATCGATCACGTAATTGACGGCTTTCACCAGCCGCCGCCAGTTGGAGATTTCGACGGTAACCTGTTTCCGTCCGCGCAGTGTCAGCTTGTAGAACCGCGCCCGGCGATTGTTCTCAGAGGTCCGCCACTCGGACTCGACGAATCCGTGCGACTCCAGCCGGTGCAGCGCCGGATAGAGCGAGCCCTCTTCGACGTGCAGTGCGTCGGAGACCTGATGCAAGTAGTCGGCGATGCCGAACCCGTGCATGGCGCCCTTTGCGAGGCGCGACAGAATGAGCAGGTCCAACGTTCCCAGCGCGTCTTTCGCAGGCTTCTGCGGCCTTCCCATAGATTATTGAGATGAAAGTCTCGCGCCGCGGGCGGCGCTTGTCAAGCCCACGGGCAACACCCTCGTTCTTCACGACGCTAGCGAGTAGGGTTTTGGGGTGCGGCCAACGCACGCGTGAACGATTCCACGACTGACGGCAGCGCGGCCGGTGCACGATCGGCGAACTCGCCGATCGCCGCCACGCCGGCGGCTCCGGTTCGGGCGACCAGGCCGGCGGTCTCGACGGTCACTCCGCCGACCGCAAGCACGGGTATCCGCGTTGCCCGAACCACCTCGGCGAGCGCCGCCGGGCCCGTCGGCGTCGATTCCGGCTTCGACGGTGTTCGAAACACCGTGCCAAAAATCAGGTAGTCGACTCCGGCGCCGGCCCGGATCGCCTCATCCACGCTGTGGACGGATCGGCCGATGAGGAACCCGTCCATCACGATGGGACGAACGCGCGCCGCCGCATAGGAAGCGCTCTTCAGGTGCACGCCATGGGCGCCGCCGGCCAGCGCGATGTCCAGACGATCGTTGACGATCACGCGCGCGCGCGTTCCGCGCACAGCGGCGACGCAGCCACGGACCACCGCGGCCAGCAGCCGATCGTCAGTCGCAGGCTCACGGATTTGAATGAGGTCCACTCCGGCGCGGGCGGCCGCCGCGGCACGCTCGACGAGCGCGTCCGCACCGGCGTCAGCGGCCAGCCGCCCGTCCGTGATCATGCAGATCACCGGACGCATCCTGACCTCACTCCTCGACGGCGGGCGCCTGGTGAATCGACACGACCTGCCGGTGCGCGCGGCGAGCCGAGAGGAGTGACCGCAGCTCCGCAATCGCCGCGGCAAGATTGACCACGCCGAGTCCGGAGACGGCGCCGCGGAAAAACGAATTCGTAATCACCGCATGGAGCACGGGGATCAAACCCGCGAAATAGTTCCGCTCCCAGTACGCCGACCACGGCGCCACGGCCAGCACGAGACCGACTTCCAGGAAGAAGATGATCAGGAGCAGCCGGATCATCCGCGCCGCTCTTTCTCGGCGCGCGCCAGCACCTGGAGCCGCTGCCGGACGTCGCGGTAGTTCGGCTCGTCCGCTTCGAGTTCCATCATCACCGCCAGAGCCCGTGTGCTCTCGCCGACGGCGTTGAGCGCCACGCCGAGGTCGTACAGCACCGCGAGCCCGGCATCCCGGCTCGGCGCGGGCATTTCCGCGGCCCGCTCCAGCCATTCGATCCCTGCATGGGCGTGTCCCCGCGCGACGTACTCGCGCCCGAGGCGTGACGCGGCCGGAAAGCGGAAGGCGGGTACACGCGCTGCCTCAGCGAGGTCGGCGAGACCGTCGCGGATCTCCCCATCCTCGAGCCGCCGCAGTCCGCGTTCGTACAGCTCGGCGCCCTCGGCGACCGTCCGGTAGTCGGCGCCGCGCGGCCGCATCGCTTCGAAAATAGCTTCGAGACTTGCCCCTGCGGCCGGCCGGCCGGCGGCAGCAGAAGCCGCGGCGGACCCGCCGAGCGCGGACAGGGCGTCGCTGAGATCGATTTCCACAGGCTGATTCGCCACCTCGCTAACCCGCAGCACCTCCGCCGGGCGTTCGAGGTCCGGTACGGCGCCAAGGTCGAGCACATCGTCGTCAACGGCGTCGATGGTGAATGCAGGCGTGTCAATGTCGGCATGGAGTTCGGCGATTTCCTCTACGGCCACCGCGACCTCCGGCTCTGGCGGCGCGACGGCGACATCCGATTCCGTGCCGAGGCGTGTCCGTAGTGCCTGCACGGCTGCATCAGGGTCCTCTACCCCGGCCATTTCCAAAGCACGGCGCAATCGCGTTGCATGTACCGCCGACTCCGGCGCGCCCTCGAACAGCAGCTCGGCAACGTAACGCGCTTCAGGCGCCGATCCGTTGTCGAGGTACGCGTCCGCCAGCCGCTCGCGCGACTCTTGCAGCACATCTTCATGCCCGGCTTCGCCGGCCACCTGCACGAGCTTGACCAGCGCCGGTATGTGCGGCCCGTGGACGAGGAACTGCTGCAGCACGTCGATGGCCCTGTCCCAGTCGCTCCTCAGCACGGCATCCTCGACCACGATCTCACTGACGGTGAAGGCACGCTGTGCGTCTCCGGCGCGCCCGAGCTCTCCCGCGAGGCGCAGCACATCTGCCGAACGCTCGGTGGCGACGGTGATAAACCTCGTCAGCGTTGCACACGCCGCCGCGTCATCCTTCCTCGACAGCTCGATCTGCCCGAGTGCGAACAGCAGGTCGGGCTCGCTGCCCGCGGTCTCCGCGTCGAGCAGCTCTCCGACACGCTCCAGCTGTCCTGCTGTCACATACCGCCCCACCAGTTCGCGTCGCAATGCCGTGTCGGAGGGCTGAAGCGCCATGACCTGCGTCAGCGCGTCCAGGGCGGCGCCGTCGCGGCCGGCCTTCCGCAGTTCCTCTGCCGCCATGCGAAACAGCGCGGCCGCCTGCTCGGTATCACCGAGCGCTCTCGACACTCGTGCGGCTGTAAGGACCGTCTCGGTGTCCGCCTGGGGGAGCGTCGCCAGGCGGACCAGACAGTCCGCTGCTCCCCGTTCGTCGCCGCGTTCGCTGCGCAACTCCCACAGCTTGCGCAGGTACGTCCGCGCATCAGCGAGCAGCTCCTGGCTGGCGGCGATCTCGGCGAGCCGCAGCAGTGTGTGCTCGTGGTCCGGCTTCGCCTTCAGCGTTTTCTTGTAGAGCGCTGCGGCTTTGGGAAAGAAACCCTCGCCGAAGAGGTGATCCGCGATCTGCACGAACTGCGCGACACCGCGATCCAGATCGCCGGCGCGCAGGTACAGATCACCGAGCGTATTCATCGTGTTCCAGTCACGCGGCTGCGCCTCGACCAGGCGCGCGTACGCCGCGATGGCAAGATCGAGCTTGCCCTCGTGGTGCAGCTTCTCTGCCTGTCGAAGCGCTGTTTCGCGATCAATGGACACGATGAACGCCCCTCATGACACGCGGCCGGGTACGGGACGTGCCGTCACTCGAATTCAGCAGGGGGTGGGAGCTCCATCGTATCAAACAGGCTGCTCTGCGGCTTGAACGATCGGCGGTGCAGCGGCGAGTAGCCGTAGCGCGCGACGGCGGCCAGATGCTCGGCCGTGGCATATCCCTTGTGATGGGCGTAGCCATAACGCGGATCGCTGGCATGCTGGACGAGCATCTCGCGATCGCGCGTGACTTTGGCCACGATCGAGGCGGCGGCGATCGCTGCACATCGCCGGTCACCCTTCGGCACGCCCCGCTGGGCGATCTGCAGTTCGGGAATGCGGAACGCGTCGACGATGATCATGTCCGGCAGCGGGGCAATCGCCATGACCGCGCGGCGCATCGCCTCCAGCGAGGCACGATGGATGTTCAGCACGTCGATTTCCTCCGGCTGCACCGCGGCCACCGACCACGCCAGCGCCTTCCTCGTAATCAGATCGTAGAGACGTTCACGCTCGAGCGCGGTGACGGTTTTCGAATCGGCAAGGCGGGGAATGTACCGGTCCGGATCGAGGATCACGGCACCGGCGACGACGGGACCGGCCAGGCAGCCGCGTCCCACTTCGTCGCACCCGGCAACGCGATAGAACCCCCAGCGCCGCATGGCGTTCTCGAGGGTCCGCATGGCTCGTACCCGAACCATGGACGTGCTCCCGGCTCAGGCCTTCTTGGTCTCTTTCATCCTGGCGGCCTTACCCTTCAGCTCGCGGAGGAAATACAGTTTGGCGCGGCGCACGCGGGCCGAGCGGACGAGATCGACTTTCGCGATCGTCGGCGAATGGAGCGGGAAGATGCGCTCCACGCCCTGTCCGAAGGAGACCTTGCGGACGGTGAAGGACGAACGCGCGCCGCCGCGATGCAGCCCGATCACGATCCCCTCGAAGATCTGGATGCGTTCCTTGTCGCCTTCGCGCACCTTGACGTGGACACGCACGGTGTCTCCGGATTTCATCGCAGGCCGTTCAGCCAGCTGTGACTTCTCGACCAGCTCAATCGCACTCATTGTCTCGTCTCCTGCAAGTTGCAACTGCCAAGTCACAAGTTACAAGCAAGTGGGCAAGCACTTGTTCACTTACGTGCCACTTGTGACTTGTTACTTGCTACTTTCCGTCTTGATCTCATCCAACAGCGCACGGTCGTCATCGTTCAGCGCCGCATCGTTCAGCAAATCCGGCCGCCGCTGGAGCGTTCGCGTCAGGGCCGTCTTCCGGCGCCACCGGCGGACGTCCGCGTGATGCCCCGACAGCAGCACGTCCGGCACCTTCAGCCCGCCGAATTCGGCCGGCCGCGTGTAGTGCGGGTAATCGAGCACCCCGCCGGCGAACGAATCCTGCTCCACCGACTGTTCATCGCCGACCACGCCGGGAATCAGCCGACTGATCGCGTCGATGACGACCAGCGCCGGCAGCTCTCCGCCACTGAGCACGTAGTCGCCGATGGACAGTTCGTCGGTGGCGACCAGCTCCCGCACCCGCTCGTCCATCCCTTCGTATCGGCCACACAGCAGCACGAGATGCGAGAGCCGGCTCATCCGCTCGGCCTCTGACTGCCGGAACGGACGCCCCTGCGGCGTCAGCAGCACCACGGCGTCCGGCGCCCCGCGCTTGGCACGGATGCTCTCAACCGCGCGTGCCAGCGGCTCCGGCTTCATCACCATCCCGGGCCCGCCGCCGTAGGGCACGTCGTCGACGCTGCGGTGCCGGTCGGCGGTGTGATCCCGCAGATCGTGCACGGCAAGGTCGATGAGCCCGCGCACGATTCCGCGGCTGACGACACCCTCTGCAAGTCCCGCGAGCACCATGCGCGGGAAGATCGTGACGACGTCGAACTTGATCACGATCTCGTTCTTTCGTTCAGTTCCAGCAGCCCGTCCGGCGGGTCGATCCGGATGCGCCGCCCGGCGACGTCAATCTCCATGCAGATATGCTGCGCGAACGGAATCAGCACTTCGCCCTGCGCTCCGCGCACGGCAAGAAGGCTGCCTCCCGCTCCCCCATCGACGCGGGTGACCTCGCCGATGCGCACACCGTCCACGGTCTCCACGGCGCATCCCACCAGCTGATGCTGGTAGTACACCCCCTCGCCAAGCTCCCGGAGCGAGTCTTCAGGAACCCGCAGCTCGAGGCCGGCAAGACGTTCGACGTCCTCGATACTCGAGAACCCCTCGAACCCGATTACCGGACGGCCGTTCTGCACCCGGGCCGACGCGATCGTCAGCGACTCCTCGCCCTGGCCTGATCGCACCCACATCGTCGCGCCGCTCACGAACCGATCGTCGACGAAATCGGTCTCGGGATTCACGATCACCTGGCCACGGACACCGTGCGGCCGTGCAATTCGCCCGACCAGCACCATGTCATCCCAGCGCAACCTAGTCCCGTATATCCAGCTGCGCGCGCTTCCCGTGTTTCTCCGCCGTCAACGCCACCAGCGTGCGCAGCGCTGCGGCCGTCCGACCCTGCCGCCCGATGATCTTCCCCATGTCCCCGGGAGCGGTCGTCAGTTCCAGCACGGTCATCCCACGACGCTCGGTCTCGGTAACCCGCACCGAATCGGGCTTGTCGACCAGCGCGCGGGCGATGACTTCAACGACCGTCCGCAACGGGCTGGCGCCATCCGCCGTCATTACTGAGCAACCGCCGGTTCGGCCGCGGCAGACAGGTCGCGCGTCACGTGCTTGGCCAGGAGCGTGCGGACCGAGTCGGACGGCCTGGCACCCTTCTTCAGCCAGTACTGCACGCGCTCGCGGTTGATCTCGACCTTCGCCGGCTTCACGCGTGGATTGTACGTGCCCAGGTTCTCGACAAAGCTGCTCTGCAGCGCCGAGCGTCCTTCGGTGACCACCAGGCGGAAGTACGGCTTCTTCTTCGAGCCCATCCGCGTCATACGAATCGATAACATCGCTACCTCGTTTTAATCAGGCCCCACGGCCCGCCCTTCTTGCGCTTCTTGCCCGGTGCCGAGAACCCGCCCCCGCCTTGCGGCATCGGCGGCAGCTTCATCCCCTTCATCGCCGGCAGGCCGCCCTGCCCGATCATCTGCAGCACGCGCTTCATCTCGTTGAACTGCTTCAGCAGACGATTGACTTCCTCGACCGAGGTCCCGCTGCCGCCGGCAATCCGCTTGCGGCGGCTGCCGTTGATGATCTTGTCGTTCTGCCGTTCCGCCGCCGTCATCGAGCTGATGATTGCCTCGATGCGGCCCATCTGCTTTTCATCCGGACGGTTCTCGCCCGTCAGCTTCAGATTGCCCATTCCCGGCAGCATGCCGAGCACGCTTTCGAGCGGCCCCATCCGCCGGATCGTCTTCAGCTGCTTGCGGAAGTCGTCCAGTGTGAACGCGTTCTTCCGCAGCTTCTCTTCGAGCTGCTCGGCCTCATCCTGATCGATGGCCTGCTCGGCCTTCTCGATGAGCGACAGCACGTCGCCCATGCCGAGCATGCGCGACACGATGCGGTCAGGGTGAAAGAGCTCGAGATCCTCGAGGCGCTCACCGCTCCCGACAAACGCAATCGGCACACCGACGACCGAGACCACCGAGAGCGCCGCGCCGCCACGCGCGTCGCCATCCAGCTTCGTCAGCACGACACCCGTCACGCCGACGCGCCGATTGAACTCACCCGCGCTCTTGATCGCGTCCTGCCCTGTCATCGCATCCGCGACGTAGAGCAGGTCCGACGGCTGCACGGCATCCTTGATTGCCTGCAGCTCGTCCATCAGGTCGTCGTCGATGTGCAGCCGCCCCGCGGTGTCGACGATGACCGTGTCGAAACCCTTGCTCCGCGCCTCGGTCAGCGCACCGGTCGCCCGCGCGACGGGGTCCATCGTGTCGGGCGCGAACACCTTGACGTCCGCCTGTTCGCCAACCACCGACAGCTGCTGGATCGCCGCCGGGCGGCGCACGTCCGTGGACACCATCAACGGATGCTTACCCTGGCGCTTCAGCCAGACACCAAGCTTGCCCGACGTCGTCGTTTTGCCCGACCCCTGGAGGCCGAGGAGCAGCACGACTCGCGGAGACGACGCGTCCTTCCGCAGCCCGCCCTCGGCATCACCAAACAGCGCGAGCAGCTCGTCGCGCACGATCTTGATGACCTGCTGGTCCGGCGTCAGGCTCTTGAGGACCGCCTGGTCCATCGCCCGGTCGCGGACACGGTCGATGAACGCCTTGACGACCTTGAAGTTGACGTCTGCCTCGAGCAGCGCCAGACGAATCTCGCGCAGCGCGGTCTCGACATGGTCCTCGGTCAGCCGGGCTTCACCGCGCAGCGACTGAAACGCGTCCTGGATCCTGGTGCTGAGCGATTCGAACATGCTGGGTTGCCTGGGTTGCTGGGTTGCCTAGGTGGCCTGGGTTCCCAACACGCGCAAACCCTTATCTTAGGCCACTTTGACGGGGACGGGCAACCATCGCCGCCCGTATAATCAAGGCGCTATGACTTCTTCCCTGACTTCTCCCACGCGGTTGGTGACGGGAATCGCGGTCCTGGTGGTCGTACTCGGAGGCGCGATCCGAGCCCAGCAGCAGAGTGTCCCTGTGGGATCCACGCTCGGAACCGTCGGATCGGGCGTTCCAGGCGAAGGGTCAACGCCCGGGAGCCGTAACGCCCCCACCGGTTCCACGCCGCGGATGGCAAACGGCCGTCCCGACTTCAACGGCGTCTGGGATCATCCCTACGTGCCCGACATGAGTCTGTCGGCCCGGAACGCGGCGCAGCAGAAAGGCGCCGGCGCGCTGCCGTTCACGCCAGCCGGCGTCGAGAACATCAAGAGCTATGACCCGGAGAAGGACGGCGACTACACGGGCATGTGCATGCCCTACGGGCTGACGCGCTCGTTCAACGGACCGTTTCCGATTCAGATCATGCAGACCGACCGGCACGTCGCATTCCTGTTCGAGATGGGTACCTGGTTCCACGTGGTGCCGTTCAAGGACGCGCACTCCGCCGAGCCCAACCCCACCTGGTTCGGCGAGTCGATCGCCAAATGGGACGGTGACACGCTGATCGTGGACACGATTGGATTCAACGGGTGGAGCCGCCTCGACACCCGCGGCCATCCACACAGCGACAAGCTCCACGTCGTGCAGACGTTCCGGCGGTACGATGCCGGACATATCGCCTACACCGTCACCATCACCGATCCGGTCTATTACACGAAGCCGTGGACGAACGAGCGGATGTTCACGCTGACGACGGGCGAGCTGATCGAGTACTCCTGCCAGGAGAACAACCGATCGCTGCTGGAGGGACGGATCAAGCCGTGGACCGTACCGGGCTCAGAACCGCTGCGCAACCCGGTGCTTGGCAAGAAGTAGTGGCTGATCCTCTCGTCGAGATCGCGAACACCATCGGCGTCCCGGTCGCGCGCCGCCACATCTTCCTCTGCGCGGAGCAAACGAAACCGAAGTGCTGCGACATGGAACGCGGCGTCGCGGCGTGGGACTTCCTCAAGCGGCGTCTCACAGAGCTGGGCTTGTCGAATCAGGGCGGCATCCTGCGCACCAAGGCCAATTGCCTTCGCATCTGCGAAGGCGGCCCCATCGCCGTTGTCTACCCCGAAGGCGCGTGGTATCGCGAGTGCGATCCGCCCGCGCTCGAGCGGATCATCCAGGAGCATTTGATCGGCGGGAAGATCGTCGAGGATCTGTTAATCACCGCGCATCCACTGCCGTAGGCCTATTTCGCGACCTTCAACGTCACGTCCACCTTCACCACCTCGCCGGTCACACGATCCGCCGCCGCGGTGAATTGACGCGTCTGGCCGTCGCGAAGCACCAGGGTGTTTTCTGCTTCGAAGTTCCGGATCACCGGAGCGCAGTTGGTCACACTGTTGCAGGTGACCGGCGGCTGAACCACGGAACGCTCGCCAACGCTGACATAGACACTGAATCGGCCATCGCCCAGCGGTTTTGCGACACAGTCGATATTGGTGCCAACGTTCTGGTAGTTGTACGACACGAGAGGGTTCACTGCCGTCTTGCCGTCCGCGCCCACTGGCGCAAAGGTCGAAGATGGCACTGGAACGTTTGCGCCCATACGGAGTTTGGTCGGTGCCGTTTCCTCGCCGGCGTTCACCGCAAGAGCGTACGGCAGGCTGCTGACTCTCTTGTCGTTCTGATAGCGGGAGATCACGATCTCCACGTCCACAGGGATCAGCTCAAACCGCTTCCGCTCCAGTTGTCGCACGCGCTCTTCCTCGGCCCGCCGCGCTTCTTCTGCTACCTTCATTTGCGCGCGCGCGACGGCTTCCGCCTGCGCCGCCGCCATTTTGGCCATCGAATCTGCAGCCGCCTTCTGTTCGGCGGCCTCTTTCTCCGCAGCCGTTGCCGGCTTCTGCTGCGCATCCACGGAAGCAGCGACGGTCAGTACCACAGCCGCCAACGTCATCAGAAAGCGTTTCACCACTGACCTTCTCCTTGTCTCTCGACGCGCGCCAGCGGCGGCAGCGGGTCGATTACGAGCGATGTGATGGCGAGAGGCGCCATCTCTTCCTCGCCCAGCGCCTGAACCACCTTCTCCTGGGCCACTGTGCCATCGGCAACGGCCGTCGCGAACCACGCCAACGCGATCCGATCCTCCTCCGCGAACTGCACGGGACTGAGCTGCAGCGGGAGCGTGTGCGGCTCCGTTCGCTCCACAGCCGCCTCCGGCGCACGGGGCGTGCTCGCCTTTGACGCCTGAGGCGCTGTGCGGGCTTCAACCGCCGGTACTCGAACGTCCACAACCGGTGAGCGCATCACCTGCGGCCGCGCAGTCTCCTCACGTATGAACCGGGGAACGACGACGGCCAGCACGATTCCCACAATCGCAACACCAGCAAGGGGTTCAAACGAGAGACGGCGAATCCGGCTGAAGCCGGACTCCACAACCAACGCAGGATCGGCGGCAATGCGCGTGCGCACGCGCGCGAGGAACTCCGCCGACGGCTCAATGCCGACGGCAGCCGCGATCTCGCGATCGAGCTGCGAATCGCTCAGCGGCTGCGGTCGTCCTGTGACATCCATGACAATGCGTCCTTCAACTGTTGCCGCGCGGCGAACAGCCGCGACTTGACGGTGCCTTCCGGCAAGTCAAGGAGTGCCGCCACCTCCTTGATGTCGTGTTCCTGGATTCCGGCGAGGACAATCACGATGCGCAGCTTTTCCGAGAGCGCATCGATGGCGCGCCAGAGTTGCGCAGCGCGTTCGCGGGCTTCAAGGCCGACCTGGACGTCGGCCCCTGCCGAGAGCGAAGGCCTTCCGGCTGAAGCCGGAAGCCACGAATCAGCCTGCCCTTCACGAGCCGCGCGCCGGCGGTTTGACCGTTGCCGATCCAGCGACATCCGCCAGGTCATGCGCACCAGCCAGGCACGAAAGCGCTCCCGGTCGCGCAGCTGACTGAAACTCCGGTACGCCTTCGCGAACGCCTCCTGGGCGACATCCTCGGCGTCTTCCCGGTTGCGAAGCACACTGTAGGCGACGCGGACGGCCAGGGTGGACGATTCGACCAGGCGGGATTCGAATTCGCGCGCCAACGCCTGATCCGCGGTCAAGCCGCGGTCCCAAGCGTGCAGTTGCGGAGCCACCTCGGCGCGATCATTCATGTCGCTTCACCGGGCTAGACGCCGTTGCCGGACTGTCGGTTCGGTTGGTGGTTGGTAGTTCGTGGCAGGCCTAACTACGAACCACTCACCACCAACCACTAACCACCAACTAAACAGACGACAACCGGTGACCGAGCTTGTCCTTTTTCGCCTTCAGATACTTGCGCGTTGACTCGCTGGCCGGGATTTCCAGCGGTACGGCTTCGGACACCGCCAGGCCGTAGCCCTGCAGGCCGACGAATTTTCGCGGGTTGTTCGTGAGCAGCCGCATCGTCTTGACGCCAAGGTCGCTGAGGATCTGCGCGCCGATACCGTAATCGCGCTGATCCGGCTTGAACCCGAGCCGTTCGTTGGCCTCGACGGTGTCGAGCCCCTGATCCTGGAGCTCGTACGCGCGAATCTTGTTGGCGAGGCCGATGCCGCGGCCTTCCTGGTTCAGGTAGAGCAGGACGCCGCGGCCCTCCTCTGCAATGCGGCCCATCGCCGTCTCGAGCTGGGCACCGCAGTCGCACCGGGCGGAATGAAACACGTCGCCCGTCAGGCACTTCGAGTGGACGCGGACGAGCACGTCCTTGCCGTCGCCGATGTCGCCGCGGACGAGGGCCACGTGTGTCTCGCTGTCCAGTTGATTCGCATACGCGAAGATCCTGAACGCGCCATGCTCGGTAGGCAGCTCCGCGTGCGCGACCCGTTTCACCAGCCGCTCGGTCTGCATGCGGTACTGGATCAGGTCGGCAATCGTGATGATCAGCAGACCGTGCTTTTTCGCGAACTTCGTCAGCTCCGGCACGCGCGCCATCGTGCCGTCCTCGTTCATGATTTCGCAGATCACTCCCGCCGGATAGAGATCGGCCATGCGCGCCAGATCGACCGCGGCTTCTGTCTGCCCGGCACGAACGAGCACGCCGCCGTCGCGTGAACGCAGCGGCGACACATGGCCAGGACGCGCCAGGTCGGAGGGTATCGTCCGCGAATCGATCGCCGCCATCACCGTTGCGGCGCGATCGGCGGCGGAAATGCCCGTGCTGACGTCGTTCTTGGCATCAATCGGCACGCAGAACGCGGTGCCGAATGGTGTCGTGTTGGCGTTGACCGCGAGCGGGATTTCCAGATCGTCGAGCCGCT
This sequence comes from Vicinamibacterales bacterium, assembly GCA_050742535.1. Taxonomy (GTDB): domain Bacteria; phylum Acidobacteriota; class Vicinamibacteria; order Vicinamibacterales; family UBA2999; genus Gp6-AA40. The sequence goes on from JBOGIQ010000084.1 coordinate 17,299, forward strand.
GGCCGGTCATCGACAGACAGACCTGACCACGCCCGTGCCGCACCATGAAGTTGATCGCCGCGGGCGTGACCTTCTCCGCCGCGATGGTCAGGTCGCCTTCGTTCTCGCGATCCTCATCGTCGACGACGATGATCATCCGGCCGGCGCGGATCTGCTCGATGGCGTCGTCTATCGACGCAAACGGACCGTGCTTGCGGGCCCCTTTGGCGATTCGAATGTTCGAGTTCTTCGTCGTCATGACCCAAATAACTGCACCGCGCGGGCGACGTACTTGCCCACGACATCGCACTCCAGATTCACGGGGGAGCCGGCCTGCAGCCCACTCAGGTTCGTGTGCCCCCATGTGAACGGAATGATCATGACATCGAAATGGTCCGGGCCGAGAGCCGCGACCGTCAGGCTCACACCATCGAGGGCGACCGACCCCTTGGGCACGAAAAACGGCGCCAGTTCGGGCGGGAATGCCACTTTCAGCCAGCGGGCGTCACCTTCCACGCGCACGTCGCGGATCGTCCCGATCCCGTCGACGTGTCCCTGGACGAAATGGCCGCCGAACCGGCCGTTCGCAGCCATCGCCCGCTCCAGATTCACCGGCTGTTCGGCCTGCACGCTGCCAAGGGTCGTGACGCGCGCCGTCTCCGGGCCGATGTCGGCGGAGAACCCGGTCGCGTCGCGCTGCGAGACCGTCAGGCACACGCCATTCACCGACACACTCTCGCCGTCGGCCAGATCGGCGGCCATGTCCGTCTGAATCGCGATTCGCAGACCGGTCGCGGCTCGTGAAATCCCACCCACGCGCCCGACGGCTTCAATGAGGCCGGTGAACATATCCTTCGATCAGTACGTCGGGCCCGAGCGCTTCGACGCGCCGGTCGAACAAGGTACAGGTCGAGAACGCGCGGCTCGCGAGCCGCACCCCGCCTTCGCCGAGCACCACCGGCGCGACGTAGAGCTGGACGTAGTCGGCAAGCCTCGCGTCCCACAGTGCCGCATGGAGCGCGGCGCCGCCTTCGATCAGAATGCTCTGCACGTCGCGCGACCGCAGTTCACGAAGCGCCGCCTCCACGCCGGGCAGCGCCGGCGCGATCACCGTCGCTCCTGCTTCCGTCAGCGCAGCAGCACGCGTGGCGTCGTGTCGCAGCGCCTCCTCCGTCGTCAGCACCACGACGGGACCTTCGGCCAGAGTGCCGAAGACCCGCGCAGCCGGTGGCGTTCGCAGCCGCCGGTCGAAGATCACGCGCGTGAGCGGGCGTTCGCGAAAGAACTCGCGCACCGTCAACAGGGGATCGTCAACAAGGACGGTTTCGGAGCCGACGCCCACCGCATCCACCCACGCGCGGTCGTACTGTGCCCTGCGGATCGCAGCGCCCGATGTGATCGCGGTCCGGCAACCCGGCGCGGCGCTGATGCGGCCGTCGATGCTGGCCGCGGCCTTGAGAATGACGAAGGGCCGGCCGTCGCGGATCGACGTCAGGAACGGCTGATTCAACCGGGCGGCGGCCTCGCGGCCGACACCGACCGTCACCTCGATCCCGTGTTCGCGCAGCAACGCGAGCCCCCGTCCGTTGACCTGCGGGAACGGGTCCTCCATGGCCGTCACGACGCGCCGGATGCCGGCGTCGATGATCCGGCGGGTGCACGGGCCGGTTCGGCCCGTATGCGCGCAGGGCTCCAGCGTGCAGTACAGCGTCGCGCCACGGGCAGCCTCGCCGGCTTCGTTCAGTGCGTGAACCTCGGCGTGCGGCTCTCCCGCGCGCTCGTGCGACCCCTGTCCAACCAGCACCCCGTCGTTCGAGACAATGCACGCCCCGACCAACGGGTTCGGCGTCGTGCGGCCGAGGCCGCGCCGTGCACACTCGAGCGCGCGATTCATCCAGCGCGCGTCTGTCTCGGCCGGCGCTACCACTTGTCC
>JBOGIQ010000085.1:0-19036 GCA_050742535.1 Vicinamibacterales bacterium
GCTGGCGAACTGGCCGCCGCCTGCGTGGCGGGTGTGATCGCACGGGACGATGCGATCAGGCTTGCCGCACGGCGGGGACAGCTGATGGAGCGCGCGGCGCCTGGTGGAATGTGCGCGGTGGCGATGCCGCCGGCGGAGATCGAACTGGAACTCGGGCCGGATCTCTGGCTCGCGGCGATCAACAGCGACACACAGTGCGTGGTCGCCGGAACGTCAAATGCGGTGACCGCGTTTGAAGCGCGCGTGAGCCGGACGGGGCGGATCGTGCAGAGACTGTCGGCCGCCGGCGCGTTTCATTCGGGGTTGATGTCCGACGTGGCCGATCCGCTGGCGGCCGCGGCGGCGTCATTCGCCATCCGGCCGCCCCAGCTCGCGTGGATCTCCAGCGTCACCGGTGAGCAGGTCACCAGTATCGACGCGTCGTACTGGGGGCGGCAGGTTGTCGCCCCGGTCGAATGGGCGGCAGCGGTCGCGTCCGCTCGCGCACTGGCTGCTACACCCGTGTGGATGGAGCTTGGGCCCGGCCACACGCTGATCAATCTGGTGCGCGCGGGTGCCTCCCACGACGAGCCGGCGATTCCCACGCTCGACGGCGATGATGCCGCGTACGCGGTGACCTCGGCGCTGGCACGCCTGTGGAGTGAGGGCTGCTCGGTCGACTGGCCGGCGTACCACGCCGGCTCGCACCATCGGCGAATCGCGCTGCCGACGTATCCGTTCCAGCGGGAGCGCTACTGGCTTGGTGCCGGCGCCTCACGGCGGCACTCCGTGCTGCAGCGCGCGTGGACCGGGGCGTCGACCTACCAGCCCGTGTGGAGGCAGGCGACGGGGCGCACGCCGGAGTCCGGCACGCAGCCGCCGCGCCGATGGCTGTTGCTCGCCGACGGCGTTGGGCTGTCGGAGCAACTGCGCGCCGCGCTCGAGCGGGACGGCGAGTCGGTCATCTTCGTCGAGGCCGGGGAGCGATTCACGCGGCGCGGCGCGAACCATTATGCGGTTCGTCCGCGCGAAGGCGCCGATTACGACGCGCTGCTGCGCAACCTCGAAAGCGCGGGCGCGCCGCCGACCGACGTGGTGCACGCATGGGCGGTCAGCGGCGAGCCGGTCGACGAAGCCGACCAGGGCGCCGTGTCGGTGGCGCACGACCGGTGCTTCCACAGCCTGATGAACCTCGCGCGTGCACTGTCGCGCCGAGCGTCGAGCGACACGCTGCGGATCACGGTGGTCAGCAACCACGTCCATGCCGTCACCGGCGACGAGATCGTGTCTCCAATCAAGGCGATCGTTCTCGGCCCCTGTCGCGTCATCCCGGCGGAGGTTCCACGGACGCTGTGCCGCCACGTCGATGTCGTGTGGCCGGCGCACGCCGGCGGCACGCTCGAACGGCTGCTGCGCGAACTGCGAACGCCGGGACGCGACCGTGCCGTCGCTCTGCGTGGGCGGCACGCCTGGACGCACGCGTTCGAGCGTGTCGAGGCCGGGGAGGGCGATGACGCCGGCCTCCGGCGGGATGGCGTGTACCTCATCACCGGCGGACTCGGTGGCGTCGGCTCTGCGCTCGCCGAACTGCTGGCGACGCGCTGTCGCCCGAAGCTGATTCTCGTCTCTCGATCGCTGCTGCCGCCGCGTCACGCGTGGGACGCCTGCACCGACAGCGACGGCGCCGACGCCATGATGGCAGACCGCATTCGCCGGCTGCAGCGCATGGAGGCGCTTGGCGCGGAGGTCGTGATCGAACGGGCCGACGTCTGCTCCTTCGCCGAGATGCAGCAGGTCGTTGAACGGGCGTACGCGCGCTTCGGACGTATCGACGGCGTCATTCACGCGGCGGGCGTCGCCGGCGGCGGAATGATCGCGCGCCGCAGCCGGCAGGCGGCGGCGGCCGTGCTGGCGCCGAAGGTGGAGGGAACGCTTACGCTCAGCCGCCTGTTCGCGCAGGCGCCGCTCGACTTCTTCGTCCTCTGCTCCTCCCTCACGGCCTTTCTCGGCGGGCTCGGACAGGCGGACTACTGCGCCGCCAACGCGTTCCTCGATGCGCACGCGCAGGCGCGGTGGTGCGCGGGCGACTCACGATTTCTGTCGATCAACTGGGACACGTGGCGCGAACGGGGAATGGCGGTGGATACGCAGGTACCGCGCGAGCTGGCGTCGATCCGTGAACAGGCGCTGAACAGCGGTCTGTCCGACGGCGACGGCCAGTCGGCGTTCCTTCGCGCACTGGCGGCGCGGGTGCCGCAGATGGCGGTCTGCACCAAGGACCTCGACTCGTTGATCGAGGCGATGGACAGGCCGCCGTCACCGCCGGGCGCCGCAGACGAGCGGCCGGCGGTCGAACGGCATGGGCGGCCGCAACTGCACACCGCCTATGTCGCGCCGGACAGCAGCACGGCGCGCGAGGTCTGCGCCGCGTTCGAGCGGGCGCTCGGCGTGGAACCGGTTGGCGTCAACGACAACTTTTTCGAGCTCGGCGGACATTCACTGTCGGCGGTGGAGCTGATGGCCCGATTGAACCGGCGCTTCGACGCCAACGTGCCCGTTGCGGCGCTCTACGACAAACTGACCCCGGGCTTCCTCGCCCGCCTGTTCGACGACCGCGCCGACGCGTCTCGCGAGCTGGCCGGCGTGGGGCAGCGGAACGACAAAGGACGGCGGCAGACGCTGCGGACGAAGCGCCGCGACGCCCGCGTGGAGAGGAGATCACGGCCATGAGTTCCAGACCCGACAACGGCACGCGCACTGACATTGCAATCGTCGGGATGAGCGGACGCTTTCCGGGAGCGCGAACGCTGGACGAATTCTGGCAGAACCTGCGCGATGGGGTGGAATCGCGGACGGAGTTCAGCGACGAGGACCTGTTGAACGAGGGCATCCCCGTCAGCACGCACCACCCGCGTCACGTCCGGGCGGGTTTCGTGCTCGAGGACTGCGACAAGTTCGACGCCGGCTTTTTCGGCATCAACCCGCGCGAGGCCGAAACGCTCGAACCGCAGCATCGCGTATTCCTCGAGTGCGCGTGGGAGGCGCTCGAGAACGCCGGCTACGATGCCGAGCGGTTCGGCGGCCGCATCGGAATCTTCGCCGGGGCGACCTACTGCAACTACCTGATCCTGAATCTGTTCCGTTCGGCGAAGGCGGTCCGTCACACCGGTCACCGGCAACTGGTGTTTGGCAGCGTGCCGGACTACATGGTCACGCGCGTCGCCTATCGGCTGAACCTGACGGGTCCCGCGTACTTCGTGCAGACAGCCTGCTCGACGTCGCTCTCCGCCGTCCATCTCGCCGCGCAGAGCCTGGCGAGACACGAGTGCGACATGGTGCTGGCCGGCGGGGTGTCGGTGAAGGTCCCGCAGCGGCTCGGCTACCTCTACGAGGAAGGCGGTATGGAATCGCCCGACGGCCGCGTGCGGACGTTCGACGCGAATGCGAAGGGAACAGTGTTCGGCAGCGGCGTCGGCGCGGTCGTGCTGAAGCGGCTGACGGACGCGGTCGCCGATCGGGACCACATCCACGCCGTGATCCGCGGCACCGCCACGAACAACGACGGCTCGACCAAGGTCGGCTTCACGGCGCCGGGCGTCGTCGGACAGGCCGAGGTCGTCGCGCAGGCGCTCGAGAACAGCGGCCTGTCGGCCGACGCGATCGATTATATCGAGACGCACGGCACGGGGACGGAGCTGGGCGATCCGATCGAGATCGCGGCCTTGACGCGCGCGTTCGCGGCGCACACCAGCCGGCGCGGCTACTGCGCCATCGGATCGGTCAAGCCGAACGTCGGACACCTCGACGCCGCCGCGGGCGTGAGCAGTCTGATCAAGACCGTGCTGGCGCTGCAGCACCGCCAGATTCCACCGACCATCAACTTCGAGCGGCTCAACCCGAAGATCGAGCTCGAACAGTCGCCGTTCTTCATCAACACGACGCTTCGCGATTGGCCCGGCGCCGAGGGACGCCCGCGCAGGGCGGGCGTCAGCAGCTTCGGATTCGGCGGCACCAATGCCCACGTCGTGGTGGAGGAGGCGCCGCCCGAGCCGGCCGCGTCGGCGTCGCGACAGCACCAGCTGCTGGTCCTCTCCGCCCGTACACCTGCCGCGCTCGACGCCGCAAGCCTGCGCCTCGCCGATCACCTCGCGCGCGACGGACGCACGAATCTCGCCGACGTCGCGTTCACACTGCAGATGGGCCGACGGCCGTTTGCGCACCGGCGCGCGATCGTGTGCGACGGCCGCGCCCGCGCGATTGAGGCGCTGCACGGCGATGCCACACGGTGGACGTCGAACGATCGGGCGTCGGCAAAGGATCGCCCCGTCGTATTCATGTTTCCGGGTCAGGGCGCCCAGTACGTGAACATGGGCCGCGCCCTCTACGACGACGAGCCGGTCTTCCGTGAGGTCGTCGCGGAATGCGCGGAGTCCCTGCGTCCCCACCTCGGCTTCGACATCCGCGACGTCCTCTATCCCGGCGCCGACGCGGCCGCCGACGCGACACGGCGGCTGACACAGACGTCGGTGACGCAGGCGGCAATCTTCACGATCGAACTGGCTCTCGCGCGCACCTGGATCGACTGGGGCGTGACACCGGCGGCGATGATCGGACACAGCATCGGCGAATACGTGGCGGCCGCGGTGTCCGGCGTCCTCACCGTCGCGGACGCGCTGCGGCTGGTTGCCCTGCGCGGCCAGTTGATGGAGTCGATGCCGGCGGGCGCGATGCTGGCCGTACCGCTGCCCGCGAGCCAGCTGTCGTCGATGTTCGGCGCTGATCTCTGGCTGGCCGCCGCGAACAGTCCGTCACTCTCGGTTGCGTCGGGCGGGGAAGACGCAATCCGGACACTCGAGCGGCGGCTCGCCGACCAGGGTATCGAGGGGCGCCGCCTGCATACCTCCCATGCGTTTCATTCCGGCCTGATGGATGGAGCGGTGGCTGCCTTTGTCGACGCCGCGCGCGCCGTGACCTTCCACTCACCGTCGATCCCGTACGTCTCCAACGTCACGGGCGGCTGGGTCACGGCTGATCTGGTCGCCGATCCGAACTATTGGGGAACTCACATTCGCCAGACAGTGCGGTTCGCCGACGGGGTAAGCCGCCTGCTCGAAGACGACGATCGCGCGTTTCTGGAGGTCGGTCCAGGGAACACGCTCAGTACATTCGTGCGGCACCAGTCCCAGCGGCCCGACAGCCGCGTGATCGTGTCCTCGATGCGGCATCCGAACGAGGACGTCGCCGACGGGGCGGTCGCGCTGAACGCGCTCGGCCGGTTATGGGTCTCGGGTGCCGCCGTCGACTGGAAGCGGTTCTCGAGTGGCGAGGAGCGTCAGCGGGTTCCGCTCCCGACCTATCCGTTCGAGCGTGCCCGTCATTGGGTCACGCCGGACAAGCCGGACCTGAAGGCCGTGCGGCGTTCGTCGGGGTTCCTGCAGCCGGATCCGAAGAACTGGTTCTACGTGCCGGCCTGGACCAGCACGCCAGCCGTTCGTGTCGAAGCCGCGCCGCCCGACAGCTGGGTCATCTTCGAAGACGAGAGCGGTGTGGGCCGTGAGCTGACGGAACGGTTGCAGTCGGCCGGGTCGCGCGTCGTCACGGTTCGAGCGGCAGGCGCGTTCAGGGAGGCGGGCGACGGTGCGTTCGAGATCAATCCCACGTCGCGCGCCGATTACGTCACGCTCGTACGCAGGTTGCGGCAGCAGTTGCCGCGCCCATCGGCCATCGCGCACTGTTGGATGGTCGGCGAGGCGCCCGCCGATGCGCCGGACCAGTACTGGGACGAACGCGGGTTCTTCAGCCTCCTCTATCTGGCGCAAGCGCTCGGCGAAGCCGGCGCCTCGTCGTCGCTCACAATCCAGGTACTGACGACCGGGCTCCACGACGTTTCTGGAGACGAAGATCTCACGCCACGCAAGGCTACCGTTCTTGGACCTGCGCGTGTCATCCCGCTCGAGTTCGGACACATCGCGTGCCGCGTCATCGATTTCTCGCTGACCGACGCGCGGCGTCAACTGATCGATCGCCTGACCGACGAGCTGCTCGGCCACTCGGACGACCCGGCGGTTGCATACCGGCGCGGCCGCCGCTGGAGCCTCTCGTACGAGCAGCATCGTCTCGAGGATCCGAAGGGGCCGCCCAGCCGCGTCCGCGACGCGGGGACGTACCTGATTACCGGGGGACTCGGAGGCGTCGGCCTCGTGCTCGCTGGATGGCTGGCGAAGACCGGGCGGTGCAATCTCGTCCTGACCAGCCGTCGCGGCCTCCCGCCGCGCGATCAATGGGATGCGGTGCTGGCGCGGTCGAACGGGTCGGACCGGACGGTCCGGCAGATCCTCCAGGTCCGGCAGCTCGAGGCCGACGGAGCGCAGGTGCTCGTCGCCGGCGTGGACACGGCCGACCGCGACCGGATGCACGAGGTGGTCGCCGAGGCGACCGCGCGGTTTGGCCCCATTCATGGCGTGATCCACTCCGCCGGCGTGGCCGGCGGCGGAATGATCCAGTTGAAGAAGCCCGACGCGGCGCTCTCGGTGATGCGATCGAAGGTGGACGGAACCGTCGTCCTTGGCGAGCTGCTGGACGGGCAGCCGCTCGACTTCTTCCTGCTGTGTTCGTCGCTCACTTCCGTGCTCGGGGGAGTGGGGCAGGTGGACTACTGCGGCGCCAACGCCTTTCTCGACGCATGGGCCAAGTGGTACTCAGCACGCACCGGCACCTTCACGGTTGCGGTGAACTGGTCGGCATGGCGGGAGACCGGCATGGCCGTCGACACCGACATTCACGAGTCGCTGCGCGGTCAGTTCCGCGACCGGATGCTGGCGGCGGGCCTCGGCAACCGTGACGGCATCGAAGCGACCAGGCGGATCCTCGCCGCGGCACCCGCGTCGCAGGTGGCGGTATCGCAGGTCGACGTCTACGCGCTGCTGAATGCCGTTCGCGACGCCGCGTCCGACGAGGCCGAGACGGACGCCGCGGCGGACACACGCCCCGGCGTGCAGAGCGGCACGAGCCGGCCCGAGTTGACGTCGTCGTTTGCCGCACCGCGGACAGAGACGGAGCGGAAGCTGTGCTCGCTCTGGCAGGAGAGTCTCGGCGTCGCGCAGATCGGCGTGAACGACAGCTTCTTCGATCTCGGCGGCCATTCGCTTCTTGCCGTGCGCATGATGACGCGCATCAACGAGACGCTCGGCACCGAGATACCGGTCGCGAAGCTCTACGAGGGGCTCACGGTCGCGTTCCTGGCACAACTGATCGACGGCAAGAAAGACTCGGCGGTGTCTGACGCGGCCGATCTCGAGGCGCGCGACCGGCGGCGTGAGAAGGCGCGACGGCAGAAGGAACATCAGCAGCGGCGGCTGGCCATGGCGCGGCGATAGGGGAAAAGGGCATGTCTGAGAACGATCACAACAGGTCGGGCACCGGCGTCGCCATCATCGGCATGGTCGGGCGCTTCCCCGGCGCGCCGGACCTCGACACATACTGGCGCAACCTCAGGGACGGGGTGGAGACGATCACGCGCTTCGAACGTCCGGCGGCGCCGTCGGGCGCCGTCGTGCCCGCGTGGTTCGACGATCCCAGCTACGTTCCGGCGCGCGGCACGCTCGACGGCGTGGACCTGTTCGACGCGCCGTTCTTCGGCTACAGCCCGCGCGAGGCGACCATCATGGATCCGCAGCAGCGGATCTTCCTCGAGTGCGCCTGGGAGGCGCTCGAGAGCGCCGGCTACGATCCGAAATCCTGCAAGGGCCTGATTGGCGTCTATGGCGGCTGCACGGCCAGCTCCTACATGCCGCTCGTCTATGCCGACCCGCACGCCCTTGCGCAGTCCGACGGACTGGCGATTGCCATCGGCAACGAGATCGCCTTTCTGACGACGCGCGTCTCCTACAAGCTGGACTTGCGGGGGCCGAGCTGCCCGGTGCAGACCGCGTGCTCGACCTCGCTGGTTGCGCTGCATCTCGCCTGTCAGGGCCTGCTCAACGCCGAGTGCGACATGGCGATTGCCGGCGGCGTGTCCGTGCGTCTGCCGCAGGAGGCGGGCTACACCTACCAGCCCTCCGGCATTCTGTCCCCCGACGGACATTGCCGGCCGTTCGACGCCCGCTCGCAGGGAACCCTCTTCAGCAACGGCATCGGCGTCCTCGTGCTCAAACGACTCGAGGATGCCCTTGCCGATGGCGACACCATCCATGCGGTGATTCTGGGCTCGGCCGTCAACAACGACGGTTCGCAGAAGGCAAGCTTCACGGCACCGGCCGTCGGGGGCCAGGGCGAAGTCATCGCCGATGCCCTGATGCATGCCGACGTCGATCCGGAGTCGATCGGTTATCTCGAGGCGCACGGTACGGCGACCGCGCTCGGCGACTCAATCGAGATGCAGGCGCTGAACCGCGTTTTCCCGGTCGACGAGCGCCGCCAGTACTGCGTCCTTGGCTCGGTGAAGTCGAACCTGGGCCACCTCGATGCCGCTGCCGGCATGGCCGGACTCATCAAGACGGTGCTCGCGATGCAGCATCGCGAAATCCCGCCGACGCTGCATTACGAACAGCCGAATCCCGACATCGACTTCGAGAACAGCGCGTTCCGGGTCAGCGCCCGCCCGATGGAATGGACGACCGACGACGGCGCGCCGCGGCGCGCCGGCGTGAGCTCGTTCGGCTTCGGCGGCACGAACGCGCATGTCGTTCTCGAGGAGGCGCCGCCGCGCGAGCAGTCCGGACCATCGCGGCCGTACCAGCTGCTGACGCTGTCGGCGGACACCGAGGAAGGCCTCGACCGCTTGACCGCCCGGCTCGCTCACCATTTCACGACGCACCCCGACGAATCCCTTGCCGACGCCGCCTACACGTTGAAGGTGGGGCGGCGGGCGTTCCGGCATCGCCGCATCGCAGTCTGTGCAGACGCTGCTGGCGCTGCGGCCGTTCTCGAGGCGCGCGATCCTGCCGCCGTGTTCAGCGGCGTGGCGGACGCCGGTGATCGGCCGGTCGTCTTCATGTTCCCCGGACAGGGAGCGCAGCACCCGAACATGGCGCGGGAACTCTACGATCTCGAGCCGGTCTTCCGCCGGGTCGTCGACGAGTGCTGCGAAACGCTGCGTGAGCCGCTGGGGCTCGATCTGCGCGAGCTGCTCTATCCGGCCGAGGACTCCGCAGACGCCGCCGAACGTCTGCAACGGACCAGATACGCGCAGCCCGCGCTGTTCGTCGTCGAGTACGCGCTGGCGAAGCTCTGGATCAGCTGGGGCGTTGAGCCGGAGGCATCCATCGGACACAGCATCGGAGAGTTCGTCGCTGCGTGTCTTGCCGGCGTCATGGCGCCCGACGACGCGTTGCGGCTGGTCGCGCTGCGCGGGGCGCTGATGGATGCGATGCCGCACGGCGTCATGCTTGCGGTGCCACTGGCGGAGGAGCGTGTCCGTCGCCTGTTGACACCGCAGCTCTGGCTGTCGGTCGTCAACGCGCCGGCGATGTGCGTGGTCGGGGGAGATGAATCTGCAATCGAGCAGCTCGATCGCCGGCTTCAGACCGACGGCGTGCAGACGCAACGGCTGCACACGTCGCACGCCTTTCATTCCGGGTTGATGGACGGCGCCGTTGCGCCGTTTGTGAAGGCCGTGGCGAAGGTCATGCTCGCGCCGCCGTCGCTCCCGTACCTGTCCAATGTGACCGGTACATGGATCGAGCAGTCGCAGGCGTGCGATCCGGCGTACTGGGGCCGGCAGTTGCGCGAGACGGTGCGGTTCGGCGACGGCATCCGCGAACTGCTCGAGAGCGGCGACCGTCTGTTCCTCGAAGTCGGTCCCGGCCAGACGTTGAGCATGCTCGTCCGCCAGCAGGCGCGCGGCCGGGTCGTCCAGTCTGCGTTCGCGTCGCTGCGGCACGTGAAGCAGACGGGCTCCGACCCGCAGCAGGCACTGCTGACGCTCGGCAGGCTGTGGGCCGGTGGCGCCAAGGTCGCATGGTCCGACTTCTACCGCGACGAGACCAGACGCCGGGTGCCGCTCCCGACCTATCCGTTCCAGCGCCAGCGGTATTGGGTCAATCCCCAGGCCCGTTCGGCATCGGCCGCGGCGCGTGACGAACAGCACATCGCCAAGACGTCGTCGATCGACAAGTGGTTCTACGTGCCGACGTGGACCCGTACGCCTCGCATCGCGAAGTGGATCGACAGCGCGGCGGTGCGCGAACACCACGCCTGGATCGTCTTCAGCGACACCCTCGGGATCGGCGAGGAGCTGACCGAGACGCTGCGGGCGGTCGGCCATCGCGTCATCGTTGTCCAGCCGGCGGCGCGGTTCGAGCATCAGGCACCCGACGAATACGGGGTGCGCATCACCTCGCCGGCCGACTATCGCGCGCTGCTCGACTCGCTGCACGACGAGGACGGGCGAATCAACGTGCTTCACCTGTGGAGTCTCGACGCGCCGAGCGGAAACGGCGCCGTCGATGACCGGTTCTCCGAGGCGCGGACGCGCGGCTTCACCAGCCTGCTCTATCTGGCACAGGCCATCGATCGTGCCGCGGCGGCGAATCGTTCATACCGCATCGGGGTGGTGACGAGCGGCTCGCAGGACGTGACCGGCGAAGAGTCGCTGTCGCCAGGCGCGGCGACGGTGCTCGGCCTGTGCCGCGTGATCCCGCAGGAATGCCTCGACGCGTCCTGTCTCGCCATTGACCTGGGTGACACAGGCGCCGGAAGTTCCGGGGGAAACGTGGACGCACTGCTCGACGAAATGTGTGCCGACGGCAGTGAGCGGATGATCGGCTACCGCGGCGGCCATCGCTGGGCGCTGCGGTATGAGCCCGTGCCGCTGGCCACCGCGACAACCCCGGCGCCGCGGCTGCGCAACCGCGGCGTCTACCTCATTACCGGAGGCCTCGGCGATATCGGCCTCAACATCGCCGAGTACCTGGCTCGAAGCGTGCACGCGCGGCTGGTGCTGACCGGACGGACCGCGGTGCTCCCACCGGACCAGTGGGACGCCTATCTGTCGAAGGCGCACAGCAGCGACGCGACGGCGAAGCGACTGCGGCGCCTGAAGGGGATCCAGGCGGCCGGCGGCGAGATTCTCGTCGCTCGCGCCGACGCCTCGTCCCTCGCTGAAATGCGCGATGCCTTTACCCTCGCCGACAGCACATTCGGCGGAGTACACGGCGTCATCCATGCCGCCGGGCTCGTCACCGGAGACGCGTTCAGACCCATCGCTGAAACGGACGACGATGTCTGCCGGCGCCAGTTCGCGCCGAAGGTCGACGGCATCTGCGTCCTCGATCAGATCCTTCGGCAGCGGGCGTCGCAGCCGGACCTGGTGCTGCTGATCTCGTCGCTCTCCGCGGTCCTGGGCGGCCTCCGGTTCGCCGCCTACTCCTCCGCGAATGCATTCCTGGACGCGTTCGCGGCCTGGCGGCGGAGGACGACGAACACAGCGTGGCTCACCATCAACTGGGACAGCTGGCTGCGCGCGGACGATGTCGTGCCCGACAAGGCAAGCGGCGGCACCGACCTCGTGATGACCGGTGCCGAGGGGATCGAGGCGCTGCGGCGCGTGCTGGCAACGGATCTGGGTTCGCAGGTGCTTGTCTCCGTGGCGAGCCTGCAGGCGCGCATCGACCAGTGGGTGAAGCTGCAGGCCGTCGCCGGGTCTGATGCGGCGACCGAGCAGCCGAGCGTGCGGCACCCGCGACCCAACCTGCAGACGGAATACGCGGCGCCCGCTGACGACGTCGAGCGTGCCGTCGCGTCGATCTGGGAGGAGCTGCTCGGCATCGATCAGGTTGGTGTGAACGACAGCTTCTTCGAGCTCGGCGGCGATTCGCTGCTGGGTGTCCAGGTGATCGCGCGGATCAAGAAACAACTGGCCGTCTCGGTGTCGGCGGTCAGCCTGTACGAGGGGCCAACCGTCGCACTGCTGGCCAGCATGATCAAAGCCAATGGCCTGCCATCGCAGCTCGCCGAGAGCCGGACGCGTGGGGACAAACGGCGCGAGCAGAAGATGCGGCGGCAGCTGCAGGTGGCAGGACAGGTGTGACGCGCACTCACGAGGAAGGGATCGGGCGGGTGACCGAATTCGACGCCGCATCGCGAATCGCCATCGTCGGCATGGCCTGCCGTCTGCCTGGCGCGCGCAACGTCGACGAATTCTGGCAGAACCTGCGCGGCGGCGTGGAATCGGTGCGCCGGCTCACGCGCCAGGAGATGCTCGACGCCGGCGCCACGCCGGAGGATCTGGACGACCCGCATCACGTGCCGTTCGGCGCGCTCATCGACCACATTGACGAGTTCGACGCGGCGTTCTTCGGCATCACCACGCGCGAGGCCGAGCTGATGGACCCGCAGCAGCGGCTCTTTCTTCAGTGCGCCTGGGAGGCGCTCGAGGATGCGGGGTATGACCCGGGCCGGATCGGCGTGCCGGTGGGTGTGTTCGGCGGCGCCAATTTCAACAGCTACCTGACGCGAAACCTGATTCCCGCCGAGGTGTTCGAAGAAACGGCTGCGGCGCTGCAGGCTGTGCTCGCCAACGACAAGGACTACCTGGCGACGCGCGTCGCGTACAAGCTGAACCTGCGCGGTCCGGCCTGCGCGGTGCAGTCGGGATGCTCCACGTCGCTGGTCGCGGTACACCTCGCCGCGCAGAGTCTCCTCGGCTACGAGTGCGACATGGCGCTCGCCGGTGGCGTGGCCGTCGACGTTGCGCGCGCGCGTGGCTACTGGTCGCACGAAGGAAGCGTGTTCTCGCCAGACGGCCACTGCCGGACGTTCGACGCCGACGCCCGCGGTACCGTGTTCGGCAACGGCGTCGGCATCGTCGTCCTGAAGCGGCTGGAGGACGCGCAGCGTGACGGCGATTCGATCAGCGCGGTCATTCTCGGGTCGGCGGTCAACAACGACGGCGCCGTCAAAGTCGGCTTCACGGCGCCGAGCGTGTCCGGTCAGGCGGAGGTCATCGCGGAAGCGCTCGCCGATGCGGGCGCGGCGCCCGAGTCGATCGGTTTCATCGAAACGCACGGAACCGGGACGCCGCTCGGGGACCCGATTGAAGTCGAGGCGCTGCGCAGGGCATACGGCGCGCGGCCGGGAGGCGCGCCCTGCGCGATCGGGTCCGTCAAGACGAATGTCGGACATCTGGACTCGGCGGCCGGCGTCGCCAGCCTGATCAAGACGGCGCTGGCGCTCCGCCACCGCGAACTTCCGCCAAGCCTGAACTTCACGAGGCCGAACCCGGCGATCGAGTTCGACAAGACCGCGTTCTACGTCAACACGCAGCTCGTCCCGTGGACGTCCGGCACCAGTCCGCTTGTACCGCGGCGGGCAGCGGTCAGCTCGTTCGGCATGGGCGGCACCAACGCCCACCTCGTGCTCGAGGAGCACGTCGATTCACCGGCCGACCCTCCGGCGCGCAGTGCCGAAGTGCTCGTCTGGTCCGCGCGATCGCCCGAGACGCTGGGCGCGATCACTGACCGTCTCCGCGCCTATCTCGACTCGACGCCGGTCGAATCGCTCGCGGACCTTGCGTATACGCTCCAGACCGGGAGAGCGGCGTTCGAGCATCGGCGCATGGTCGTCGTCGGCAGTGCGCGCGAAGCGGCGGCGCTCCTCGCGGATGCGCCGCGGGCAGTGGAGACATTCCGCTACACGGGCGAACAGCGCGGTGTCGCATTCGTTTATCCAGCCAATGTCCCGGACGCGCTCGGCGCGATCGAGGAGCTGTCCGCATCGGAACCAGCGTTTCGGTCGGCAGTGGAGGCCTGCGGCGACGTGCTGCGAGCCGAGGCAGCAGGCGACCTCGCCGACCCCACGCGGCCCGAGATTGCGACGTTCACTCTGCAGCATGCGCTGACGTGTGTGTGGAACAGCTGGGGGGTGACGCCTGCCGCTGTCGGTGGAGACGGCGTCGGAGAGCTGGCCGCGGCCTGCGCTGCCGGCGTTCTCTCGTACCGGGATGCGTTGCGAACGCTGCTCCAGCGACCGGCGAACGCTGGTGCGAACCCAAGTGGCGGCGCGTCGTGTGCCCGCAACGCGATGCCGTCCGGATCGTTCCATTACCTCGAGCTCGGCGCGGGCGAGACACTGAGCGCTGTCGCAGGGCCGGGCATTACGACGGGCTGCCTGAGCGGTGCAGGAAAGAGTGCGGTCGTGTCGCTGCTCGCGGCCGCCGGCCGACTCTGGCAGGGAGGAATAGCCGTCGATTGGCGGCGTCTCCATGGCAACCGGCGACGACGGCGGGTGGCCGTCCCCACCTATGCGTTCGAGCAGTCCCGGTTCTGGATCGACCCTCCGCCGCAGGAGGACGACTCACCGGAGGCGTTGGCCGGCCGCAAGCTCGAAGAAGTGTCGCGATGGTTGTATGTGCCAAGCTGGCAGCGCGTGCCGGCGCTCGAGCTCGTCGCGCGGGCGTTCGAGGACTTCGACACAACGGAATGGCTGGTCTGCACGGCAGAGACGCCGCTGTCCGATCTCGTGGTCGAACGTCTGGCTCGCGTGGTGCCGCGCATATGCGTCGTGCGCCCCATGATCGGCGCCGAGTACGACGACGCTGCAGACCGCGTCGTCACCATCGATCCGTCGGATGCCACTCACTATGCGAGGCTGCTTGAACAGCGCTTCGGCCGCGACTCTCACCTCGTCATCGTCCAGGTCGGGTTGCCGGCGGCCGGGACGCTCGAGTCATTCGCGAGTGTTCTCGCTCTCAGTCGCGCGATTGCACACGCGGAGCGGCGAATCTCGGTCCGAGTGATCACGGTCGATGCCCAGGATGTACTCGGCAGCGAGGATCTCGCCCCGGACGCGGCGCCGCTGCTCGCCGCGGTGCGGGTGATCGCGCAGGAGCATGTGAACGTCGATTGCGCATGCATCGACGTCGACCGGAGGGACCTCGTTGACCCGGCGCACGCCGGCTGGCTTGCTGACCGCGTGGTGGCGGAGGCCGCAACGCACACTCCAGATCCGGTCGTCGCCTATCGCGGCTATGCGCGGTGGGTCGTGCGGTACCAGCCGATGCCGATCGAGCGGCCGCCCGGCAACAGCAAGATCAAGAACGGCGGCACGTACGTGATCGTGGGGGGCCTTGGCCGGATCGGGTTGACCCTCGCGGAGCACATCGCCCGGACAGCCACCGTCAACCTCGTTCTGATCGGCCGAAACGCCATCCCGTCACGCTCGACGTCGCCCCTCTCCCGCGACACGGCCGGCGGGGCGGCCGTGAGCGACAGGGGCGCCCGCGTGGCGGCATTGGAGGCGCTCGGGTCACGCGTGCTCGCGCTTGCAGCCGATGTCGCGGACGAAGTCGGGCTGCGGCGGGCGATTGCTGACGCCGAGCAGCGCTTCGGCCGCATCGACGGCGTGATTGCCGCTGCGGGCATTGTCGATGGCCCCGCATTTCAGCCACTCCGGCGCCTCACGGTGGAGGAGTGCGAGCGGCAGTTTCGTCCGAAAGTGGACGGCCTCCGCGTTCTCGAGCAGGTGCTTGGCGACCGCGCGCTGGACTTCTGTCTGGTGGTGTCGTCGCTGTCGTCCGTCCTTGGCGGTCTGGGCTATGGCGCGTACAGCGCCGCGAACGCCTTCATGGACGCCTTCGTCCGCCGGCACAACACGAGTAGCCGCACGCGGTGGATGACGGTGAACTGGGACGCCTGGCGCTGGCCGGACACCGAAGACGGTCCGCCCGGGACTGTTCTCCAGCGGCTGGCGTTGACCCCTGCCGACGCGGTCGACGTGTTCGACCGCGTCCTGCGCGTCTCCCATGTCGTCGATCAGATTGTGGTCTCCACGGCCGATCTCGGCGCGCGCCTTGCGCAATGGGTCGATCGGGTGGGCGTCCGGGGAGCGGCCCGTGTTCCGGCAGCTGAAACGGCGGAGTCATCAGGGCCGGTGGGGTCGGACACTTTGATGGAGCTGGACGCGGGCGACGGCGACCTGACGCCAACCCAGCTCGCCGTCGTGCAGGTCTGGCGACGAGTGCTCGGCATCCTCGATGTGCCGCTGGATGAGTCGTTCCTGGATCTCGGCGGCAATTCTCTGACCGCCGTCCAGGCAATCAGCGCGATCGAGCAGTCGCTCGGCGCGCACGTGGCGATCGAAGAGTTCATCTTCCAGACCGCGGCGCAACTGGCGACCTTGTGTGACCGGAAGCTCGCGGCGCAGCGAGCGGCCCCGGCGCCGGCTGCCCAGTACTCGGCGGGAAGCACAGAGGACGCGCTGGTGAGGTCATGAACGCGAGCCTGCCCGCAACTTCGTCCTCGGTGTTCGTGCCACCCGAGCGCATCGTCGCCGTCCGCGAGCAGGCCGTCCGTTGTGGGCCACGCGGCCGCCTTGTGGGCATCGTCACCGAGCCTCGCAGCGACGCGGCCGGGCAGCGGCGGCCGACGGCGGTCTTCGTAACGGCTGGCATGCTGCACCGCGTCGGTCCAAATCGGCTGTACGTCACGCTTGCGCGGCGGCTGGCCGGCCTCGGCGTGAGATCGCTGCGGTTCGATCTCTCCGGCATCGGTGACAGCCTGCAGAGAACTGATGGGGTGCCGGCGGACGAAGGGGCTGTGGACGACATCCGCGCGGCGATGGACGCGATGAACGCCAGCTACGGGCCATCGCCGTTCGTGGCCATCGGATTGTGCTCGGGCGCCGTGAGCGCGTTTCGGGCTGCGCTCGCGGACGAGCGCGTCAGGGGTGCGATTCTGGTCAACCCGCAGGGCTTCGATCATAACCCTGCCTGGAACGCGCACGTCGTGAACCAGAACGACGCTCGCCGGTACGTCAGGCGCTCGCTGATGAGCGCCGAAAGCTGGCGGCGTGCGCTCACCGGACGCATCGACTACAGGCGGCTCGTCACCGTGCTGCAGTCGCGTGCGGGACAGATGGTCTCGGTCCCCGATACGGTGGCTCCGATCGCCACCCGTCTGCGCGGCGAGTTCGTGTCGCTGGCGCAGCGCGGCGTCGAGGTTCTGGTCGTCTGCTCCGACGGCGACGCGAGCGTCGACTACATGTCTGCCATTCTCGCCCGGCGCGTCACTCGAGGTATTCAAGAGGAGCGGTTCATGCTGCGCCTGTTTCCGGCGAGCGACCACAGCCTGACCCTCTCCTCGAGCCAGCGCGCGTTGCTCCACCTCGTCGAGTCCTGGATTGCGGAGACGGGATCGTGGCGGTGATCGAGGCGCTCGCTGTGACGGTGGCGGGCGAACCGCGGGCAGCGGCGCCGCTGCACGCCGGTGACGCTGCCGTTCACCTTCAGTCGGTCAGTAAGCGGTTTCCGTTACGCCGCCCGATCCGCGAGCTGCTCCGCCATCCAGGCCGCCGCGGATATCAGCACGCGTTGCGCGCCGTCAGCCTGGAGATCCGCCCCGGTGAGTTCTTTGGCCTGCTCGGTCCCAATGGTGCCGGCAAGACAACGCTCTTCAAGATTCTGGCGACCTTCGTGACGCCGGATGCAGGCACCGTGACCATCGAGGGCCACGACGTGCGCACGTCTCCCAACGTGGTGCGTCAACTGGTAACGCCGGCCGTCGCCGATGAGCGCAGCCTCAGGTGGCGCCTGACCGCGCGCGAGAATCTCAGACTCTACGCGACGCTGTATGGCGTGCCGGCGGGTGACGTCGGTCGCCGGGTGGACGATTTGCTCCGCTCGGTCGGCCTCGAGGACACCGGCCGCAAGCTGGTGGGCGGTTTCTCGACGGGCATGAAGCAGCGGCTCCTGATCGCGCGGTCGCTGATCCCCAGGCCGCGCGTGCTGCTGCTCGACGAGCCAACCCGCGGGCTCGACCCGCTGCTGGCGCGAAGCTTCCGCCGGTTCCTGCGCGACGAGGTCGGGCGTAAGCAGGGTTGCACGGTGGTCATCGCGACGCACAACGCCGAGGAGGCGTTCGAGCTGTGTGATCGCATCGGGATCCTCGACCAGGGCCGGCTGCTCGTCGTCGGATCCGCAACTGTTCTGCGTGACCGTTTCGGCCAGGACCGGTACCGGCTGTGGACGCGCGACCCGGACCATCCCTGTCTCGATGATCTCGCCCGCATCGGCGTGCGACGCACGGCTGGCGACGAGCCGAGCGAAGACGGATGGACGGTCGTCGAGCTCGAGGGGGCGGGTACGTTCGACGACGCAGCGCGGGTCGTCAGGCACCTGGTCGATCGAGGCCTGCCGGTGGCGCGGTTCGAGCGGAGCGCGACGTCGCTGGCCGACCTGATCGAGCGGGTGGTGCTGCAGATCGGGGGAGGCGCGCATGCGTAAGGTCGGCGCGCTGATGCGGGCGAGCTGGCTCGAGGCGACCAGCTACCGGATGCGGACCGTGTTCTCAATCCTGAGCATGTTCGCGGCGATGCTGCCGGTCTACTACGTCGCGCGCGCGGTGCAGCCGATGGTCGGTGACGCGGTCGAACATGAGGGCGCCAGCTATTTCGCGTTCATCGTCGTCGGGCTGACGGTGCTGCCGTTCGTGCGGACATCGTTGAGCGCGCTGTCGGGCGAGCTGGGAAGCGCGATTTCGACAGGCACGCTGGAGGCGCTGCTCGGAACGCCGACGCGGATCGCGACGCTGCTCGTCGGCATGGTCGGGTACCCGTTCCTCTGGGCGGCGCTCCGTTCGGCGGTCGTTCTCTCGCTGGGCGCGGCGATGGGTGTGCATCTGCTGTGGGATCGCGCTCTGGTTGCCGTCGCCGCGCTCGTGCTCATCGTGCTGGCGCACACGGCCGCGGGGCTGGTCGGGGCCGCAATGGTCGTCGCGTTCCGCACCAGCGGACCGCTCGAGACGATCATCCTGTGGACGTCCTCGATGCTCGGCGGCCTCTACTTTCCGACCCAGGTGATTCCCACGTGGCTTGAACAGGTGTCGCTGATCCTGCCACTGACGTATGGACTTCGCGCCTTTCGCCGCGCCCTGCTGGATCCGGATGCGTCGTGGGCGCTGCTCGCGCCCGACCTGCTCGTGCTCGCGGCCGGTGGAGTCGTGGGGCTGGCCATAGGGCTTTGCGCGTTTTCAGCGGCGCTTCGTTACGCACGCCGCGCAGGAACGCTGGCTCAATACTGATGAACACGAACGGCTCACTCTCGCCGCGGAGCACGGTCATGACG
>JBOGIQ010000086.1:0-19017 GCA_050742535.1 Vicinamibacterales bacterium
GCCCTGAAGTGTTGCCGTTTCCACTGGTAGATCGGCGTGCGACCTGGCTTGCCCTTCGCGTCCTCGACGACGAGCACGCCGTTGCGCTTGTAGCTGAAGTCCGCGACGTAGGTGCCGAGGAAGATCGGAAGTCCGCCGGCGACGGGATAGGTGAGTGGGAACCCTGGCTGGAACGCGAGGGCAGTGATCAGACCGGCCTTCTGTTCAAGCACCAGCTCCTTCATGCGCTGAGCCTCAAACAGCGAGCCGCAGCGCAGGCCGGTGATCTTCAACTTCTTCGCGACGGCGAGCTCGTAGATGGTCCCGTCGAGGGTCAGGATGCACGGCTTCGCCGTCCATCGCGTCTTCGCCGGCGCCGCGCCAGGTGTCACGGTGCGCGACGCGGGATCGAAGTTCTCCCACCCTCGGTAGCCTTTGCTCATGACGTGGACTCGGGCGCTTCGTCGGGGGCTGGTGTCTTTTTCTTCAGGACGTCGAGCTCCCGCAAGGTGGCCTGCACGACACCACGCATCTGCTTCGCGCAGTGGGCGATTGTCTCGAAGCGCTCGTTGAAAATCAGGCCGCTGCGCATTTCGTTCAGCATACGGCCCTGAATCTCGTGAAACGCGCGAAGCGTGTTGACGGCAGCTTCAAGAATTTCCGTCTCTCGTTGTTCTTGCGGGCTTGGGATTTTCTTCTGGCGCGGCGCCATCAGCGGCTCCTCTCGCGCTTCATCTTCGCGACTTCGTTCTGGTGCTCGAGCATTGCCTTTGCCTGCGATGCCGATTGGTACTCGCGCCTGACGTGTCCCTTGCTCCAGGTCGAGTAACGCTCGTGTTGCCGCGCCGCATCCGCTGCGGTCCACTCGTACGGCCAGGTGATGAACGGCGTCGCGCCCGGTGCTTGGCGGACACCGTGCGGCAGTTCGTGGCCGGGGTCGAGGTTGCAGACGTGCGTCGGCCCGCCGCACTCGCTCACCTTCACCGCCCCGCAGATCACTCTTCGACTCCCCAGACTTCGGTTTGCCGTCGCAGCCACGACGTATCGGCGCCGTCTTTCGTGAAGCTCGGATCCTTCCATCGCAGGCGATCGTTCGGTTGCCAGGTCAGACGACCGTTGCGGAGTTGGATCGCGTGCATCGACTTCGACTGCGCGGGGAACTTCGAGAATCCGTTATTGCCCCACTCAAGCGTGAAGAGATAACTGCCTAAGAGACTGCCGACGCGCACGGTGATATCGGAGAGGTACTTGTGCTCCAACAGCTGCGCCGTGCCGCCGAAACAATCCCAGGCCTGCGCGTCCTTCAGCTTCCATTTTGACGGGTCGTCGCGAAACGTCCACGCATGCGACGGGAGTTCGCGGTACTGGGCGCCGTTCTCGAGCAGTACGGTCAAGCCGATCGCGCGGTTGCGCGGGACAGTGATCCCGAACCAGATCGCCGGTTCGACGCCCTGTCTCAGATGCTTCGTGAGATAGCACTTCTCGACGTAGCCATAGACGTGAAACGGAAGATCGACGGCGAGTGTCGTCAGAGGTCCTCCTCGCCACGGTAGGCCTCGGTGTTGGTCGCCATCTCGAGCTCGGGCTGCTGTAGTTGCTCGGACTGATGGGACTGTGCGAAGACGAACATCCGTTGGAACGCGCGCATCTCCAGTTGCTTCGGCTTTCCGATCTCGGTGCCGGCGATGTAGTGGTAGTGCACGCGCGTCTCGTTCGTCAGCTGCACGACGTCGGTGATCGTCACCCGGCCGGCAGGCCAGCCCACCGTTCGATAGGCGCCCTTGACCCACAGGTCGCCGACGCCCGGTGTCGGTGGCTTCTTCATCGCGTGAGGCTCGGGAGTCGCAGGTTCTCGCGCGCGATGCGGTCGCGCGATCGAAGTCTGGCCTGCTCGAAAGCCTCGGCCGCCATCCTCCCGCGGTACTTCTTCAACTCGTGTTCGACCTCCCGGTCGACGTCGGCGCCGATCTCCACGAGCACCGCGTCGAGCAGCTGCCGGTCGATGACCTCTAACGGGACGTCCCCCTGTTCGAGCTTCATGACTGCGGCGTCAATGGCCATGCCGATCGCCCCGTTCAACTTCAGTTTCTTCAGCCGCTCGATCGCGCGCTGGCAGAACAGATCGATCTCGGGCGGCTGGAGGGGCTCGGCCTTGCGCCGCGGACGAATGAGGCTCGCGATCGGCGGCGCCGGGTCGTCCCACTCGCGCCGGTTCACCCATCGTTCGGCGTCGTACTGGAGATTGAGATCGGTGAGGTAGCGATCGAACCAGTGCCCGAGCCACGGGTTACGCGGCAGCTGCCGGTACCACTTCCGCGCGTTCGCGCAGACGTAGTCCTTTGGCAGCAGCGGCGTCGAGTACTGCCAGGCAGCCGCTTCGCGGACCCACACCCATTCTGTCGCCGGGTCCCAGAACGCGAACTGCTGTTCGGCGAGCCGCGTGACCGCCTCGAGGAATGTCGCCGGGTCGCACTCGAGATGCCGGAGGATGGTGTCGTGCTCGATGTAAAACACGCCGTAGTTGTCGGCGGCGAGCGCCGCGGGCGACGTCATGAAGTACCAGGCGAGCAGCTTCGGGTACGGGCCGTGGCCCATCAAGCGCTTGCCAGTGGCGCCGGTCCAAAAGGATCCGAAGGCCTTCGCGAATGTTTTCATCGACGACGTCGGGATTCGAGGGGCCAATCGAGCGCGATCGCGACGTCGACGACGTCGGAGCACTGCACCCGCCGGCGAGTGGGGTATAGCATCACCGCGTAGTTCTTGACTACGCGAAGAGGAGGCGCAGCTCCCGGCCATTTCGGGGCTTGGCGCTCCCACACGAAATATCCGTCCGTGATCGCGTCCGGAAACGTCCCACCGTTCGCGCGCATGTAGTCGTCGACGTCGCAGTCGAACCAGTTGCACCCGAACCCGCCGCGGCAGCGGGCCACCCATCCAGAGATCGCCGGCATCAGACGTCGTCGTCGCCAGGCTCACGTTCAGGGGTTCCGCCGCCGAAGATGTCAGCAGCCGTCAACGGTGGTGCCGGCGGGCCGGTCGGCGGGGGCGGCTCCTTCTCTTGCAGGGTGCGCTTCAGCGCGTCGAGTTTGTTGCCGCCGGCGGGCTGCTCGATCGAACCGTCGGTCACTTGCACGTTCGGTGGTAACTCGAAATCCTGGTCCTCGCCGCGGTCGGCCTTGTCGTCGAGATCGAGCGCCCGCGCGAGGATGTCGCTCGACTTGGGGAGGTACTTCGCGATCTTCCGCAGGACCGTCTTCAACGCCATCGCGTCGTAGTCCGTGACCCACGGGCCGGTGTCCTTCGCACGCGAGCGGGCCCGGTGCGCGTCGACCTCTGACCGCGGCATGACTTCCATCTGCAGGCCGCCACCACGGAGATGGGCGACGGCGTACACGGCGATCAGCGCGCCGGACGTCTCGCCACGGCGCCAGGCCGGAACGTGCGTGATGAACGGGCGCGTGCCGAAGGCGAAATCGAACTCGTCATGGTCGTAGACCGCGCGCGGATGGAGATCGACGGTCGACTTCGCGCGGTCGATGATGTTGCGGTAGCCCTGATAGCCGACGATGAACGTCGCTTTCAAGATGCCGCCGGCCTTGTTGTCCTTGAACGGGATCAGCCAGGCCTCCTGCATCGGCCCGCCGAGCGTGAGTCCGAGCTTCAGTGCTTCCATGATGCCGCCGAGGATCGAGGCGTGGGTGCACTGCAGCAGCTTCTCGTCGTTCGCGATCGAGTTGTAGGCGATGCGCACCAGGCGCATGGGATCGCCGCCGGCTTTCGGTGCTGATTCGAGCAGGACCGTCTTGTTCTGCTGAAACAGGTAGGTGAGATGTCGCCCGCGTTCCGCGAGCGGAATCAGTTGTTGGACTGCCACAGGCGATGCCTCCAGAACAGATCGCGAAGTTGGCGTTCAGAACGGTGTTCGACCTCACGCACGCGCGTGATCGCGTCGTCGTACAGCGCGGCGACCTCCAGCGCCAATGCCTCCAGCTGTAGCTGCCCCTGCCCCTTCGCGCGCTGCGCGGTGCTGATCCACCAGTCGCGCTTCAGCGTGAGGAACAGGGCCATGTTGGTCGGATCGAACTTCGGACTGTTGAATGACATCAGAAGGCCTCGCTGCGCGCGGCCTTGGTCGCTTCGGGCTCGAGGCGCTTCGGGCAGCAGGTCCCCGGGATGTCGCAGAACTCGCACTCGCGCTTGCTCGGCTTCCACTCCGGCGCCGTGTCGCTGCCGGCGATCTTCAGCAGGTTCGTGACCTTCTTCTCGTTCGCCGGCGTCAGTTCGTTGTCGGCGCTCACCGGGACGATCGTCTCGCCGTAGATCACCTGGCCGATCATCTCGACAGGCTCCGCAAACTCGCGGCCGGCGACCTTCGCGTCCGCGTCCAGCTGCTTGGTGTGCACGAGCATGTAGAGGAAGACCTGATGGAAGTCGCGATTGTGCTTGTTGCCGGTCTTCACGTCGTCGATCAGGACCTCAGTAAGTAATGGCGCCCGCCGGACCTTCGTGGCGAGGATGTCGATACGACCCGCCGCGACGGCGCGCTGCCCTTCCCACTTCAGTTCGTGTTCGACCTTGACCTCATAGCCGGTTGCCGTCAACCGCTCCGCGCGCGTCTTCACCATCGCGTTGTGCTTGCGCTCGTACTCGGCCGAGTCGAACGTGGGATCGACGATCTTCTGGTACTTGTGGCGGGCCTTGAACCAGAGCTTCCAGTGGCACACGTCGTCGCCGGAGAGGTAGCGCGACAACCACGTGAGCCACACGTAGGCTTTTCCGCCGCGGCGCTTGTAGTGCTCGGTCGGCTGCAGGGCCCACTCGCCGTCGCCGCTCATGATGGCAGCGCCTTTCGGTAGTTCGCCGCGGCCTCGTCAAGCGCGTCGGCTAGTTCGATCGACGGCGGTCCCAGGACCATCACCGACAGATCGCCCGTCTTCGGATCGCGCGAGATCACGGCAACCAGATCGCCGTCTTCGAAGATGCGCATGACGTTCTTCCGTACTTCCGTTCCCGGCATCGAGGAGACTCGCCCGCCGGTGATCAACTTGTCGTCATGGTATGGGTCGAAGGGTCCGCCGCTCATTGTGGGAACACCACATCGCGTGTGCCCTGTCGGCGCTCGCGCAATTCGATCAGGAGTCGGCCGGCCTTCTTGAAGTCGAGGCCGACGCCTTCCGTTAGGAGGTGGAACACCGTCATGTCGGAGATCGCGGCCTCCGCGCAGCCGAAGATGTTCATCGCGACGCGCTGCGCGCTCGGAATGTCCAGTTGCAGCATCACGTTCGCTGTCTCGACCACGATGCCGCCGACGACGTCGTCCTTCAGCACCGTCGCGTTCTCGATCGCGAAGTTGACGCCCGGCAGGCCGGTCTTGTGGCCGGCGACGCTGTAGCAGGTGACGCCCTTCTCCGGGCCGAGATGTGGACGGCGCGCGAGCACACCGCCGAGATTCATCGCAAACTTCTTCACGACCTCCACGCTCGCGCCGCTCGTCTCGAGGATAGCGATCGCCTCGTCGTCAGTGATCAAGTGCTTCACGTTCCGTCTCCTTTCAGAGCAGCCCGACGCCGCCTGGACTGCCAGCTCCACGCACGCCGTACCACTGCCGGCGCCCGCCGTCTCGTTTCACGCTCACGCGATCGCACGATCGCATGAGCACCGGGTACTGCTTCCGCGCCTCGGCGCGCGCCTGCTCCGCGTCGGCCGCGAAGACGTGCCCGATGAATCGCCCGCGCGTGAATCCCACGCTGCCGGCGCCGCCCCATCCCATCCGATGCACGAACGCCGCGTAGCGTCCGCTAAGCGCCCGACGACGCCTCATGGTCCGCGACGTCGGCGTCGAGCCAGTCGCCCGCGCCCGGTGCAATCATGTTCAATCGCTCCCGCGCCTGCGCGAGCTTGTTCAGGATCATCCGGTGGTGCGTCAGGCGCAGCGCGTAGCCTTCGAGGACGTCGCAGAGCAGTTGATCGAGCGCGACGACGTCGGCCATGATGCAGGCGCCGCACTCGCTCCCCTGCGGCCCCTGCGCGTTGTGCATCCGCCAGCCCTGGTGCGTCGCGCACCGATGCGCGAGACAGTCGGAGGCCCGCGGCAATGCCAGTACGCCCGGTGGCGCGACGTGCGCCATCAGGCGCGTCGGTTCCTTCGTCATCGCTTCTTCTTCTTTGGCGTTGGCGTCGCGCGTTCCTCGACGACGTGAAGCCCCGACGTCACCACGGACGAGGCCTGCACGTAGCGCGGGATCCCGCCGGCGCGGATCCCGCCTGGACGTTCGGCGCGCACATATGCGATATGTGTCGTGCCGTGGCACTCCATCACGACGTCGGGAATACCGTCCGACGTCGCGACGTGAATGCTGCCGACGTAGTCGCCGGTCTTGTTGAAGCAGGTCAGTTCCATCACATCCTCTGCTTGTCATCGAGCGCACGCGCCGGCCAGGCCTGCACGCGCGACGAGAGCCGCGTGAGCGCGTTGAGATGGCGCTGCTGCTCGGCCGGCTGCAAGTCCGCCGGCGCCGAGCCCATCGCGTTCTCGAACAACGTGACGAACGTCAGCTCGATCGCGATCAGGCCTTCGTCGGGCCGCAGCTGCCGCGCGGCCGCGGCATCCTGGAGGACCTCCATGATGCGATCCTGCACGGCGATGATCAGATCGCTACGTGGTGGAGGCAGCGGATGCGGCATTGCCAAGCGCCTCCTCGATAGACCACCCTCTCTTCAGTCGGCGAGAGATTGCCGAGCCGCCAAGCCCGAGTTCGCGGCCCCAGGCTGAAAGAGACTGTGTGCGGCCGCGGAACGTCAACAGGCGCGTCGAAGTCAGATGCTGTGACTGTTCGCGGCGCGTCGCCCAGACGCAGTTGTCGGGCTCGTAGTGCCCATTGCGGTCCTTCCTGTCAATCGTGTGCGCCGCTGAGGGCTTCGGTCCCATGTCCTCAAGGAAGGCTTCGAACGAGTTCTGCCAGCGTTCACAAACTCGGATACCGCGCCCGCCGTAGACGTCGTAGTTCGCAACCTTCGGGTTCCCGCACCGATCGCGCATGGCGCGCCACGAGCGGTACTCCGGCGTCTCGCGACCGTTGATCCTCGCGGCGTGGCCGTGACTACGCATCGGCACCCTCGCTGTGAATGTCTGTCCAGAACCACCCGGTCCAGCGCACGCGCCGCAATAGACGGCCACGTTTGTGTTCGACGAATTGTTCGAGCGATTGCGAGGTCAGAGCCTCCCACCTGTTTTCGACGGCCTTCTCTGGCGTTGCTCCGTCTGCACCATTACCGTCGCCTGAGTGCTCGCCTATGCCTTTAACTTCGACGCCAGGCTGACTGACGTACCACTTGCCCGGCGCGCGCATCTTCAGTGAGGCCTCGCCGAGCCCCTGCAGCGCTTCGAACTTCTGTTCCCACGTTGGTGATGCAGTCATCGTCTCTCTCTCTTTCTGGACCCCCTCGATCGCGTGCGGAATGCACTGCGCCTCGTGCAGTGGGCAGTCGGGGATTTCTGCCATCAGCGGAACCAACTCTTCGAGCGAGAAGGTGTAGGATCAACCAAGCGACGAACTCGTCACTCCTCGGCGTCGTCCTCGCCTGCCGTCATCTCCAATGGCGCCGGCCGGCCGGCGATCTTCTTCGGGCCCTTCTTCGGAATGAACTTCAACAGCCGCGAGGCCTTCACCGTGAACGGCTGGACGGTGTACTCCTTCCGCGTCTTCAGCGTGAACTGATCGCCGTTCGGCAGCTGCGCGAGGTTGGCCTCGCCCATGAGATCACGGAGCGCGTTCTCGAACCCGCGCTTCTTCGCCTCGAGGTCCTTGATCTCCGCTTTGAGCTGCAGCCACTTCGCGACCGGCTCCTCGAGGTCGACGGGCAGTTGGATCGTGCGGGCCTTCTCGCGCGGGTACAGTCGCTGCAGCAGCTCCGCGGTCATCGTTGAGTCGTCCGCCGGCGGCGGGCGTCGATCGCGCACGCGCGTGACGAAGGCCTCGACGTCGCGCACGAGCAGACCGATGAACTCGTCGTCACGTCGAATGTCGGCCCACACGAAGAACACGCCGCCGATGAGCGCCGCGATCGAGCCCCACTGATCGCCGGTGACGAACAGCTGGTGCTGCAGCTGCACCATGAACTCGACGGGTGGTTCCTGCGGGCCGGTCCAGCGCTGACCGACGTAGCTGTTCACGTTCTTGATTTCGAGTGTGCCGTGACCCTGCAGCTGCAGGCCCCGCGCGGACTGATCGTCGGGCCCGAAGCCGCTGACGCCGGCGTCGATGGTGGCGATCATGAAATCGAGATCGGGATGTTGGCGGATCACGAACGGTGCCTCGTCGAAGACGACCGTGCGGCTCGTCTCCTCGGCGTACCGCTTCGCGATCGGCTGTTCGAGGACCTTGCCCCACTGGAGCGCTTCCTTCTCGCCGAACGTGATCGGCTCGGTGCCGGTCTTCTCGTAGTACAGCTGCAGCGCGGACTTGTAGGGACTGACGCCGAGGATCGCCGGCGACTCGGATGCACCGATGCCGATCGTGCGCGCCTGCAGCCAGGCCTCGCGCGTGTCGTAGCGTCGCACCAGGTCAGGCATGGTTGCCTCCGTGTTGCTCGCAGCGATGGTTCGCCGCGGGATCACAGCCGCAGGGCCGGCCGCTCATGTTGCGCGCGCGCCAGGCTTCCATCTTCCGCGCGCACGCTTCGGCCTCATCGAGCTTCGGATTCAACTCGTTCCCTGGTCGTTGGCGACGAAGACGAATCCACTCGCGGACGACGGCGGGCGCGTCGGGGTCTTTCGCGCGCACGAGGAAGTACTCCTCATCGTCGGCGAGCTTCGCGTAGCAGTCGAACTGGCCGGGATCGCGCTTCGTGCTCATTGCAGCACCGTCGCGGGTGGAGTCGTTTCGACGACGGGTTCGGGCGGCAGCTCCGGCCAGTCGCGCGCGATCGCGGCGTCGCGCTGCTCGCGATACACGCTGCGGAACTCGACCATGTTGTCGTAGGTGGCCAGGACGCGGGCCCACTCAGCCGGCTTCCCCATCATCTCGGCGACGAACGCGCGGCCGTTGGGACCGACCTCGTCGTAGAACGAGCGCCAGCGCCAGGTCCCCGGTTTCGGATTGTCGGGATCGCTGCCGCAGAACGACCAGCCCCGCGCGCCGCTGATCCGATCGACGTGCCTCGGGTCGGGCGCCGGCGGAAAGATCACCAGGTCGATCGAACCGTCGACGTTGACGCTCGTGCATGTCGCCGCGACGTCGACGACGGCGAGGACCGGCAGGCCAGCGGGCGCGGCTGGCACTTCGAACTGCAGCCGGTAGAGCAGCTGCGCACCGACGTACGGTTTCATGGGTGTCCTTTCGCCGGCGGGAGTGAAAGCTGCCCGCCGCGCAGCTGCGGGACCAGGTGCTCGCCCACCGTGGTTCCGTCTCGAGTGACGACGTAGGCGAGAAATTCCTCTTCGAAGATCGCGATGCCGGCGTTGATCGCTTCGAGCTTCGCCTTGATCACGAGCAGCAGCGCACGCCAGCGCGTGCGGTTCAACTGCTCACGACGCGCGACGCTGCGGACCTTGTCGTCGGAGATCGCGGGCAGCGTGAACTTGATGTTCTGGCCCTTCCACTGGAAGCCGATCAGGTCCTCCTTCGTGCTCCACGAGAACCCGAACCCTTCGGCGCCGTTCTTTCGCAACAGCGCCTCGATCTCCGCTCGGGATCGCTCGACCGGCACCGATGTGTCTTCCGCGAACCGACGACGTGTGGCCATTACGCACTCGCGCTCCTCTCTTCGCGGGCCTCGCGCGCAGCTGCCTGCCGCTCCCGCCACTCGTGCCAGCACTGACACCGAACGACCGTGCGGTCGTCACCACTCACGTACCCGGGAGAATCCCGGCAGGCATCGCACGGCTTGAACGGCTCCGCGCGGCGCATCATCGCGGCGAACATGCGTTCGAGATCGCCCTTGTAAATCCCGTGGCGCTCGACGATGGCGGTGAACTCCTCGACGTCGTGCTTCCGCATCCGAAAGACCAGGCGCTTGCGCTCGTCGCGCACCGGATCGCCCGTCCGCTCGTCGCACTTCACCGTCGCGTGACACAACTCGTGATCCATCAGCGCGCGGCGCTGCTGGTCTGTGATCTCGCGCGACTGCCACCAGGCCTTGCGCAGCAGAACGATGAAGTCGTAGGCGGCGAGCTCGCGGTCGAGATCGGAGGCCTTCTTGCACTTACCCAGGACGACTCGGCCGTCGACGTCCGGTTTCCACGACGTGTTCCAGGCGAGCGCGATCCGCGCCTCGCTGATCTCTTCGTGGTGATCGGTGATCAGGTCCCGCATCAGCAGGTAGATGGGCCCGCCGATCTTCGTCTCGGGGTTGATCAACTCGTACGCGATCCGCTTCGCGCCCTTGGCTTTGCGTGTGCGTGTTCTCGGCATCAGCGTCCTCCCTCTGTTTCCTCGCGTCGTCGGCCCACTGCAGCGGCCTGGCGTCCGGCGCCTGGCGCGCTGTGAAGGCCTCGATGATGATCGCCCGGACCTCGGCCACCGTCCACCGTGGCAGCACGATCGATCCGCGGTGCTTCTTGGCCCCGTTCCCGCCCTTTGATCGCGGGGAGTAGGTTTCGATCGAGACGTAGACGTTCTGGCCGGCCGGGCGCCGCGGCGGCCGCACTACTCCCGCCAGGTCTGCTCGTCGGTGATGACGGCCTGCACGCGACGCCACAGGCGCCGCAGCTGCGCCGGCGAGACGTCCTCGAGGTAGATCACCATGTCGCCTTCCGTGACCGCGCGGTACGTCCGGCCGCGCGCGCGATCGTAGAGCCCGACGCCGATTCGCACCTTGCCGGGTAGCAGGTCTTTGAGCATGTCGGCGGCAGACTGCCGTTCCACAGTTGTGGGCATGAACGTCCTTTCCGGTTGTGAAGATGTGAGAAGGGGGAGGGTATCCGCGTGGTGCGGGGTGCGTCAAGCACCACGCGGACCTTGACAAGTCAGCGCGCCGGTGGATCAGGGATGGGTTTCTGACTCGCTGCGCTTTGGCGCTGACGTCTCGCCGAGAATGAACTCGACGTCGACCACGTCACCGTCGTTGAGCAAGTCCCAATGGTCAACGATGAAGTTGTGCGCGTTGCCCATCGTTCGCATGTTGTCCCAGTTGTAGGGATCGTAACGGCACTTCTCCGTAGCGAGCATGATGAGATAGACCATCGGGCCCTCGAAGCCCGCGCGGCGCATCAGATAGCCGTCGTCGCCGGACACCTGAATCGCCAGCGCCGGAACGGTTGTGTGTCGGTCCCTGATTTCAAGTAGCTTCGTCGTCATCGGAATCTCCTTTCTGGTTTTTGTCTTCGGCGAGCGCCTCCAGATGCTCGCGGATCTCGTCTTCACTGAGTCGCCAGCCCGCTTGTGGCAGCGCGCCGACGACGCGGAACTTGAACCGCTGATAGAGATGTGCCGGCGGCTCCTGGTCGCCCGTGACGTCCTTCACGAGCGCGCGCGCCAGTTCCGCCGGCCCGCTGCCGCCATACCCCCACTCGAACCCGGTCGGTGAATGCGATACGCCGCTGCTGCGATGATACAAGCGCACGCGCGGCGTCTCGGGCTGCTCGATGTACACGCGGCAGCTGCCGTCTGTCAGCCGCTCTCCTACGTAGACCTTCATGTCCGTCGAACTCCTCTCTGGCGCGAATCGATCGTCGTGCTTGAATTTGAGTCTGACCATCAGTGGCCTCCCCCGTTGTTCAGACGACGACCAGGCGGCGCCGGCGGCGTCTCGACATGCTCGTCGCCATCCGGCAGGAAGTTCGTGCTCTTGAGCGCGCCCGTCGTTTTCAGGAACGCGACCTCGACCTTCGCGGACTCGACCAGGACCTTCCCGACGTCGGCGATCGCTTTCGCACGATCGAGCTCCATCGGGTTCGTCTTGTCGCGCAGCGCGTCGAGCGTCGCGAACAGGTGCTCGCGGAGATCCTCAATCCCTTTTTTGATCGCCATTGCGTGAATCCTTTCTTCGGATTGTTCGAGTGAGCGCGCCTAACAACTGAATCGTCTGAGCGAGCGGCTTCGGCAGATTGTGAACGGTGTGCCGCTTCATCCAGGTGCGGCGGGAGACGAGTGCCAGGTTGTCGAGCGTGACGTGTGTGCGGTCGCCGTCTTTGAAACAGACGTTGTGGCCCTTCGGGATCGGGCCGTGCGCGGCCTCCCAAATGAGGTAGTGCTCCTGCTTCCAGTTGCGCGTCCAGGTGATGTTGCGAATGTCACTGACCTTGCGATAGAGATACCCATCGACCAGCCGCGTCGAGCCGATGGGATGCCAGTTCGTCGCGATGCCCTTCTTGAATTGCGTCTCCTGCATGCGCCCGCGACCGACGCTGTAGCCAGGACGCCGCAGGCCTTTGTTCGCCGGGGTCTGCCCCTTCGTGAACCGGAACGCCGCGCCGACGTGATCGCCGCGCCGCAGCCGGCAGGCCTCCGGGCTGGCCATGAATGCCGCCGTCTTCTTCACGCCCAGGTCGCCCGCACGTTTGTGAATCGAGGAGAGCGGACGCCACGGCATGACGTCCCGCAGCTGCGCGGCCTTCTCGTGCGGGTATCGCCGGCGGATGATCGCGTCCTCTTGGCGCGTCCAGCAGCGTTTCCCCGCGCGGTACCATACGCCGTCGATCTTGTAGGCATCTTCTGGCAGTGCCATCAGCGGAGAATCCTCGTGGCTGGTTCGTAGGGGGACGGCGTGATCACCCACCCGAGGCGGTCGTATTCTGCCCCACACGCGCAGCGAACGAACCGGATCGTCAGATCCCGCAGATTGAAGGTCGGCCCGTGACCACACGGGCAGTCGAGATGAACGGTGCCCGGCTCCGCACCGGGCGGCCGTTCGAGTCCGTACTTGCGGTTCACGCGCGGCACTCTGCGAGATGGGCCTGCAGCACGCGCACGTCGGCGAGCGCCTTCACGTTGTCGGGATCGTCGCTGCCGGGAGGATTCACCGCGCCGTTGTCCCGATACACTTCGTCCGACAGCTGCCAGTACGCGTGCGAGTCCAGCGCCTCGTCGAGCAGCTGCAGCTGCTCCGGCTTCAGGTAGAGCGCGACGACGCCGGGATCGATCACCGCCGTCGCGTCAAACTTGCGCAGGAGATCCCTCGTGCGCGTCTCGTAGTGGCGGAACTCCGCGATCAGCCGCGCGTGGGCATCAGACGACAGCAGTGTATCGGTGCTGATGGCGCGGACGTCGTCAGCGAAACGCTCCGCTGCCACGCGCAGCGCGTGCTTGACGATGTCCGTTTCGCGTTCAGTGAGGATCATGAGCGCGCCGCCTTTCGCTTCGCCGCCCAGTACTTCCGCATCCGCACGCTGACCGCCTTCCGGTTCTTCTGCGACATCGGCCGGCGCGTGCGCTTCACGAGGCCGCGCGACGTCGCGCGGACGTTCTTCAGGACAGCCCGACGTCGAGGCGGCATCCGGTCGAGGCCGTCGCGGATGTTCCGGCGCAACTGCTCGACGTCGAGGGGCTTCGGTTCCGTCTCGCGCGTGAGGAAGGCGATCGTCGTGCGCGCGCGATCGAGCGCGAGATGCAGGCCGGGTCCGATGCCGGGCTCGGCGATCACCATGTTCGGATGACGGTCGAGCGTTTCCGCGATGCTCGCCGCCACCATGAGCGCCCGCCACTCGCTGCGCGGGAGCGTGACGGCGATCGCCGTCTTGTCGGTTGCCGTGTTCATGATCAAACTACCTTTCGGAAACGGGCGCGGGAGGCCTGCCGCCCGATGACAGGGGGAGCCGCGATCCATACGCGCGACCGAACGAACAGCGGTCCCGGCTGTCCGTAGTCGCCTGCGAGCACGAGCGCCCGCGCGGTCTTCATCGCTTCATCGAGTGAGGCGTGACGGTCGTAGCACCACGGCTCGCCGTCACGCAGTAGCAGCCACACGCCGAACGGCTTGCGCGCCTTCATTGCCCGGTCCTTTTGAGCACTTCCGCCGCCGCGAGCGCCGACGTGCGGAACGCTTTGCCGTTCGAAGCGATGATTAGTTCGCCGGCCGGTGTGTAGAGCGCGTACGGCCAGAGCGCGGTCGGGTTGGCCGCAGTGTTCGATGCGCCACCCATTCGGGTGTACGTAGACCGCATGATTCTTCGGCGCGTCGGGATTGAGACGTCGCCACGGTGGCGGCAGCGCCGTGCGCCTGGCGCTCACGGTCGTAAGACCTTGACGTCGCCGCAGTGGTTGCCGTTGACGTCGCGCAGGACGCAGACCTGGCCGGCGTTGTTCGTGATCAACTCGCGATCGGCCGCGTCCGCCAACTGTCGGAGGATGCGCGCGATCTCCGGGCCTGGCTCGGGGTGAAATGCGTCGTTGTCCATGTCGATCAGAATGCGGAGTCTCATACGCCGCCTGCCTCGTTCCAGGTGCAGACCAGCGCGGGCCCGACGATGAAATCCGGCGCGATGCGCGGCGCCGCGAGGACCGTCGCCTCGGGATTCAGGGGCAGCCCGCGCAGCTTGCCCTCTTCGTTGATGACCAGCGCGCGCCCATCGGGCAGCCGCAGGATCTCGATGTAGCCGCCGACGAACGCCTGCATCTCGTCGAGGGTGAACGCGTGGCCGTTCGCCGGGACGACCTCGCGCGCCGCGTGGCCGGGGATCATTAGCAGCGCCATCGCTCACCGCGCCTTTCTCGCGCGACGCAGCGCGTCGCTGTTGCCGAGTGTCTGCCCCTTCGCGCGCTTCGTCTCGACCGCTGCAGGAAGATCACGGTAGCGCCTTCGACGCGCACGGTATCTACGTTCCATGTCTCCGCGCGCCCGACGAAGTCCTCAATGTCCACGCGCGACGACGACCGCAGCGCGCCCGGATGGTCCTGCACCATGCGCAGGACGCGATTGAACCCGTCGTTCAATGCCTCATCGCTCATCGCGACACCGCCTGCAGACAGGCGAGTGCAGCGCCCATCTGCCGCGCCGCGCGCCTGACGGCCGCCGCGTGCGCGTAGCCCTCCGCGCGGCAATCCCAGTAGTACGAAGCGCCGGGCGCGGGCCGTGGCGTCGTGTCAGCGGGCGCGGGGGGATAGTGCCCCCGCAATATCCGGTCATCGATCGTTGTGTCCATACATGATTCCTTTCTTGTGTCGTCGCTCTCATCAGTGCGCGCTGAACGCGCAGACGCGGGCAGCATAGCGCGGCCCGCGTTTCGAGCTACGCCGGGATCTGCGCCTGCCCGCCGATCGCGTCGGTGTCGCGGGCCTCATACTCGGCGTACGCCTGCAGCACAAACTCGCGCACGCGGTCCTGTCCGGCGTTGTCCATGATCGGCCGGAGCAGCGCGAACGATCGCCGCTCGCCGTTGACGGAGTACTGACGCGCGGGGAACGTGACGTTCCGCCCGTTCCCCGTGCGCCGCTCCCACACCGCGAACCCGATCAACTTCAGGCCCGCGAGCGGTCCATCGTCGAAATGTAATTCAGCGTCGGCCAGCTTGCCCGGCGGGTTGTTCTTGTCGTTCGGGGTGATTCTGACGGTCATGGTGTGATCCTTTCGGTTGACGGTTGACGGAGTGACCTACCAGCGGATCCCCGACTCGCGAGCCGGCACGCCGATCGCGTCGAGGTTGTGACGGTCCCGGCCCGCGTTCCGCGCCGCGTAGCTCGGGGGAATCACGCGCAGCGTGTAGCCGCGCGGATCGCCTTCGGTGATGACACGCCAGCCCGCCGGCACGAGCGCGATCGCGCGCTGTTCGGCGCGATGGTCCTGGAGGCGAATACGAGGGATCAGCATGTGCTCGTCGTCGGTCGTGTCGCAGAGACACGGCCCGCGCGGACGCCCACGCCGCAGCGGATCGGCCGGGCAGTGAATACGGTCGCGGTCGGCCGCTTCACTGCTGCAGGCCAACTCGGCCAAGCGGTTGATCGTCGTCGCGAGCGCGAGCAGCTGCCGCGCCGTGGTGAGCGGTAGCCCTTCGGCACTGACGCGCGCGATAAATTCGTCTCGTTCCTGCTGATAGCTCATGGTGTGGTCCTTTCGGTGTGGAGCGTGCGCGCGGCCCGTTCGAGCCGCACCAGTGCGCGCAGGACGCGCGCGAGACTCGACGACGTGAGCGGCAACCCGACGCGCCGCACGATGCGCTGCGCGCGCGCGGGCTGATCGCTGTGGCCGTCGATGAGGTAGGCGTCGAGCACGCGCCGGTCGAAGGGCGTCATACGTCGAGCCCCGCGAACTGCGTCACCAGGACGCGCGTCCCGGTGCGCCACAAACGCAACACGGCGCCGCGAACGCGCGCCCGACGCCGAAACTGTAGCCCTCCCACGCGCCGCCGGCATCCTCCCACGCGCGCTGGAGCTCGGACTCGTGCCAGCCGACCGGGAAGACCGCCCACGAAATGCCGCCCGCGTCGGACGTGCGCTTGAATCCGTAACGTGTCGCGCCGAATCACGCGACCACCCGAAACAGCAATTCCTCGACGCCGTAGACCTGCCGCGCGCCGCACGCCTCGCACTCGTCGCGCCGCGCGTCCGGCTCAACGCCGTCCACGTCGGCCCCGCACGCGAGGCAGATCCCGGGATTGTCGAGCGAGGCCGCGCGCCGCTCGCACGCTTCGACGATGCGCTCAACGGTGACAGACGGATGAGGCTTGATCATGGTCAGTCCCTCGGGTCCGACGCGGGAAACGTCCGCACATACTCGGCGTAGTCCGCCCGCACGTCGAGCACGCAGCCCGGCCGGATCTCCCGGTCGAGTGTCAGCGCGCCGCACGTATGACACAGCGTCGCGCCGTGCGCCCGCCCAAACCGCCGGCCCGCACAGTAGGCACACACCCGCGCCGCGTCCAACACCGGCCGCGCCAGTTGCCGCGCCGTCTCCCTGACCTGCTCGTCGAGCAGCTGCGCCCGCGCCGCCTGCCGCAGCCGCCACCACTCGCCGCCCGTCTCGACGTCCAGGTTGACCGCTACGCCCTCGCGCTCGCACGCCAGGGCCAACCCCCGCAGGTCGTCAGATGTCGCCGGCAGCCGGCAGCCCAACGCCCGCGCGGCCTCTTCCAGCGTCAACCGCTCCGCGCCTGCTGTGCCCGTAACGAGGTCGAGAGCCCGCTGGACGGTGGACGCCAGCCGCAGCGCCGCCGCTTCGAATCCGTTGCTGTCCATCGATACACCTCCAGGCTGAGCCCATGCGAAAACTCGGCCATGCGGCCCGCGTCACGCAGCACGCAGAAACGGCCCGCGCGCGTCGTCGAGTCTGAGCCGGCGAGGTCGAAAGTCTGCCGCCGCACGACTACCGGCGACCAGCGCCAGGCGCGACCCATCCGCGACGCGCGGACCTTTCGCCCTTGCGCTGTCTGTTCGCCTTTCGTGTCGCATAAGGCCGGTTATGTTAACCAGTAAATGCTAAGCAAATCAGGCACTTACGCCTTGTTTCGCTGTGTCCGGCTGCCACACTTTCGCCTTGCCACGGGCCGTATCAACTTCGACCAGCTGCGCGCGCGCGACGACGAGCCGAAGGCAGCAACTATCACGCGCTCAGCGTCTTACGATGGCACGCACGCACAGCGGCCACGCACGCACGCGCCGCGCTTTCGCCTGGCACGAGGCCGTAGGGGTGGGGGAGGCCGCGATGGCACGGAGTCCCAGTGGTCGCGGGGGTAGGGGGGTCCCCGGCCGCCATTTTTTCTACACCCGGAAGTGATTGACGTGTAGGGAGTTACGGTCTGCGACCGATGCTGGTCGAAGGGGATCGATGGGTGTCGATAGACATCCAGGTGCGGCTGTGGACGCCTGTCGTCCCGCCTGTCTGCAGGCGGCGGCTCGAGCGCTCAGTTTCGCGTAGCGAAATGTTGCGTCCAGCAGATTCGTGCATCTTGTTGTGTTTACTCGAAAAGCGAAGGGGCTTCCAAGGCCCATAGAAGGGCCATAGTACAGATCAGATCTTAATAGTACCAAGTACGTACATCTTAGGAGGGCAACAACAAGCTTGGGGAAGGGTGGTCTGGAGGGGAGGGGTTTCACGTGGAACGGCGGGGTCGCGGGGGGTCGGACGTGGAGCGGACCGGACACACACCCGATGTGTGCGACACACACACCGGACTTCAGTCGGCACGCGGTCGCAGTGGTTGGTTAACGGTTTCGGTTACGGACGGCGTTTGGGGCTCTAAATGGAGCCAGGGGGCTCCAAATGGAGCCGGTTGGCACGGATTTACGTGGTCAGCGCAGCCGGAGCGCCCACCGGAGCAGTTCCTCGACGGCGACGACCGCGAGCGTCTTGCCGGCCATCCGGACGCAGTCGACGCACCAGCGGCCCCACGCGAGGCGCTCGCCACAGTTCCGACACCGGCGGTAGTCCGGAAGGTCAGCGTCCGAACGTCGTGACGTCATGGATGGTCCCATACTCGGTGAGGCACGGCGCGAGGATTTTGCGATCGTCGGGGCTGACCTCGTCGAGCAGCCAGACCGCGTGTAGTTGCCGCTGCGGGCCGGGCGTGAGCGGCATCTGCAGGAAGCCGATGGTCGCGCCGGTCGCGTCGAAGAACAGTTTGCCGTGCGGGGTGAGCTGCGTCCGGTCTGGACGGACGGTCTGCACGATCCACCGGCGGAACCGCACCATGCGCGGGGCCTCGGTGAACACCACGAGCACGCGCGCGTCACGGTGGGAGAGATCATCACGGAGCAGCAGCGTGAGGACGGTCAGGTCGAGGGCCGGCATGGTGCGGGACGCAGTGGGAGTATACTCGCGCGCATGCCACACGATCAGCCCCCGATCCCGCGCGACCAGTGGTCGCCCGATCGCGCGTCGTTGCGGATGCTCCTGGCGCGCTACCTGCCGGGGTTTCTCGGTGGGGGCGACTACGGCGACGAGGACATTCCGCTCCCGATGGAGCCCGGCACGTCGCGCGACCCCCGGCTGCCGGCGCCGTCGACGCTGGACGAGATCCGCGGCGGGTGGGATGTGTTCAAGGGCCTCGGCCAGAGCGGCCGTGATCCGAACAGCATGCAGCCGGTGGCACGTGAGCGGCCGGACCCGCGCGACATGACGCAGCCGGTGCAGCGGGGACCCGCGCCGAGCGTCGACGAGCTCCGACGT
>JBOGIQ010000087.1:0-18789 GCA_050742535.1 Vicinamibacterales bacterium
CATCGAACGGCCCGACGGGGTTGTGCGCAGGGTTGATGACGTATATCGAATCGAAACGGAGGCGCGCCATCTCGAGCGCGTCGCGCAGCGCCGCGGCTTCAGCGGTGACCTGGAACTCGCCGAGACGGCTGCGCGGATCCATGCGCGGCAGCCGCAGCATGTGCGGCGCCGGCATAGAGGCCACGGCGCTGACGACAATCACCTGCGTGGCGCCGGCTGCGGCGACCTCCTCGAGCAGCCGGTTCACGGCCGCCGGCCGATCGCACAGCCGGTGCGACTCGCCGCGCCAGAAGCTGTCCGGCGCATAGGTCACGAGGGCTGGATCGGCGATCAACGGCGGGGTCAGCGCGCCGGCGAGGACGTCCACGGCGTAATCGCGGCCAACGCCGGCGAGATCGATGACCTCGGCGTGGCGGTTGCGGCCGGACCGCGGCGCCAGAAAGTCCGCGCGAAACGGCTCCCGCAGCAACGCCGCCACGACGTCGTGCCGGGCGTCGAGATCCGTCGCCACCAGCATGAGCTCGGCAAACCCCGGCTGCCCGAGGCTTTCGACCAGCACGTCCGTGTACTTCCGGCCGAGCGCCGCACGCCCGGGCTGTGGCGCCGGCGCGGCACCGCGAATCAGATCCCAGATCGCATTCGTAAAGAGAGCGCGGGCAGCCTCCGCATCAACAGGTGCGCCGAACAGGCGCCACCACCAGCGGCCGGCGGCTCGCCGTCCCTGTGAGGCATGCCGCCACACCAGCAGCGCGGCACCGCCCGCTGCCGCGATGACGAGTGCCAGCACGGCCACCGTCCACCAGCGCGGGATCGCCCAGCCGGCCGCCACGGCAACGATCGTGGACAGCAGCACCAAGGCGAGGCCGGCACACACCAGCGGTGGCGCCATAGCCGACCGCTTCCACGCGTACAGCACGCGCACCCGCGGCGATCGCCAGACGCCGTTGTCTTCCCACACGCGCGAGCTGCCGCCGATGGCCGCCAGCGCTGCACCTGCCGCACCGATCCCGTGCCCGGCGACGAGATCGATCTTGACGCCCGCCTCCTCCAACGCGCGCAGCACACCCGCGTGGTAGGCGCCGTGCGCACCCGTTCCGCAGAGCACGAGAGCGGTGCGCCGTTCAGGCGAGTATGGGCTCACTCGTCGTGGATGGTGAGAATCTTGATCAGTTCGAACGTGCGGACGCCGTTGGGAGTCGTGACCTTGACCTCGTCCCCTTCCTCCTTGTTGAGGATGGCGCGGCCGATCGGCGAGGAGGTCGAGATCATGCCTTTTTCGAAGTCCGACTCCTCCGGCATCACCAGCTGGTAGACGATCGTGTCGCCGTTGCCGTCGCGAAGATGAACGGTCGACCCGAAGCCGGCGCGATCGTGAGGAATGCGGTCCAGATTGAGCAGCGAGATTTCGCCGACGCGCTTCTTCAGCATCGCGATGCGCGCGTTCACGATCTCCTGACGCTCCTTCGCCGCCTTGTACTCGGCGTTCTCGCGCAGGTCCCCGAGCTCGCGCGCGCGCTGAATCTCCTTCGGCAGCTCGACTTTCAGTTCGCGTTCGAGGGCGGCGATTTCGTCGTTGAACCGCTTCAGGATCCGTTCCTTCATCTGGAACCGACTGTAACATAGCGCAACGAGCGTGAAGTCCATTTCGAGCCGGCAGAATCCCATCGTTCGCACGTTCCGTGCACTGGCCGACGATCCCGATCCCACCGGTGAACGCGTGCTGCTCGACGGCGCGCACCTGGTGCGAGACGCGCACGCCGCCGGCGCCGTCTTCGAGCTTCTGGTCATCGCCGCCTCCAGACTGGAACCGGGGACGGAGGAGGAACGGCTGGTGCGAGAGATCGAATCCTCCGCCATCGAGGTCGTCGCCGCCGAGGACAAGGTCTTCGCGGCCGTCAGTCCGGTGCGATCACCGGCCGGCCTCGTCGCCATCGTTCGCCGCAAGGTGACGGCACCGCCTCTGGTGTGCGGCCGGCCGCATGCGTTTGTCGTCGCCGCCGTGGACGTCCAGGATCCGGGAAATATCGGCGCGGTCATTCGCGCCGCGGAAGCCGGCGGCGCAACCGGCGCGTTCGTCTGCGGCGCATCGGCGAGTCCGTTCTCGTGGAAGGCACTCCGTGGCAGCATGGGAAGCGCGCTGCGGCTGCCGGTGGTGGCGGGGATGACGACCGACGCCGTGATGAACTGCATGGCGGACGCCGGCCTGCGAACGATCGCCGCGGTGCCGCGCGGCGGCGAGGATCCCGACGCCATCGACTGGCACGGTCCGGTCGGACTCTTCATTGGCGGTGAGGGGCCGGGATTGAGCGACGACGTCATCAGCCGCTGCACCATGCGCGTGACCATCCCGATGGCCGTCACGGTCGAATCGCTGAATGTTGCCGTCGCCACCGGCGTTCTGATCTACGCTGCCCGCCGGCAGCGCATCAACCCATGACGACAGGACCGTTGTTCGATTCGCCTTCGCCGCCAGGCGGCTTCGGCGCGGCAGGCCCGGCAAACGCGCCGGGGACGCCGCTGGCCGAGCGGATGCGGCCGCGGACGCTCGACGAGGTCGTCGGCCAGGAGGAGATCCTCGCGCCGGGCAAGCCGTTGCGCGAAGCCATCGAGCGCGATCTGCTCCAGTCGATCATCCTGTGGGGCCCGCCGGGTACGGGCAAAACCACGCTGGCCCGCGTCATCGCTGACATCACGAAAGCGCACTTCGTGCCCTTCAGCGCCGTGCTCGCGGGCATCAAGGAGATCAAGGAGGTCATGGCCGCCGCGCAGGAGCGCCGGCGGCGGATGGGCCGGCGCACCATCGTGTTCGTCGACGAGATTCACCGGTTCAACAAGGCGCAGCAGGACGCGTTCCTTCCCCGCGTCGAGGCCGGCGACATCGTGCTCATCGGCGCCACCACCGAAAACCCCTCGTTCGAGGTCAACGCCGCGCTGCTCTCCCGTTCGAAAGTGTTCGTCCTTCAGCTCCTCGGCGTCGACGCGGTGGAGACGATCCTCCGCCGCGCGCTCGAGGACCGCGACCGCGGCCTCGGCGCCATCGACGTCCGGGTCGCTGACGAGGCGGTTGCCGCGATTGCGCGGTTCGCGAACGGGGACGCGCGAGCCGCGCTCAACCTGCTCGAGTTCTCCGTCGCCGCCGCCCCTATGGATCCGGTGACGTTCGTGCGGCAGCTGGATCTGGCCCAGCTCGAACAATCGATCCAGCGGCGGGCGCTCCTCTACGACAAGGGCGGCGAGGAGCACTACAACCTCATCTCCGCGCTGCACAAGTCGATGCGCAACAGCGATCCCGATGCCGCGGTGTACTGGGTCGCGCGGATGCTCGAAGCCGGCGAAGATCCGCTCTATATCGCGCGGCGCCTGGTTCGGTTCGCGTCCGAAGATATCGGCAACGCCGACCCGCAGGCACTGGTCGTGGCCGTCGCCGCCAAGGACGCCGCGCACTTCATCGGCATGCCGGAGGGCAACACCGCGCTGGCACAGGCGGCCATTTATCTGGCCACCGCGCCCAAGAGCAACGCCGTCTACACGGCGTATGGCGCCGCCGCCGCGGACGCCCACACGCAGGCTGCCGAGCCGGTGCCGCTTCATCTGCGTAATGCGCCGACGAAGCTGATGAAGCAGCTCGATTACGGCAAGGGCTACCAGTACTCGCACAACGAGCGCGACGCAGTAGCGGACATGGAATGCCTGCCCGAATCGCTGGCCGACCGCACATACTACCGGCCGACGGAGCGCGGCTTCGAGAAGGAGATCAAACGTCGGCTCGAAGGTTGGGAAAAGATCAAGCAGGAGCGCAGACACAAGAAGGAGGAGGCGTAATGATTCGCGTTCGTGTGATTGCTTCAGTGGTGCTGCTGGCGCTGACCGCCCCCGCAGCCGCACAGGCGCCGCAGAAGAGGTTCATGGCGGCGCCGGTGACAATCGAGGACCAGGGCAGTTTTTTCATCGGCGGCGTCACGAAAGTGACCCCACACGCGGCGATTCCGTTCGCGCCCCCAGGTCAGCCGGCACCCGCGCCGACGCCGCAACAGATCACCATCGGTCAGATGTATGTCCAGTTCCAGATCCCGCAGCGCAAATCCGGACCCGGATGGCCGGTGATCATGGTTCACGGGTCCACCCACACCGGTGCGGCGCTGGAGTCTACACCCGACGGCCGCGAGGGGTGGTTTCCATATTTCGTCCGCAAGGGCGTGGCGACCTATGTCGTCGATCAGTCGGGACGCGGCCGGTCCGGATTCGATCAGTCGGTGCTGCACGAAGCGGAGTCGAAGATTGCCGCCGGCGATACGAAGAGCGCCGCCGACCTGATCCCGAATTTCGGCCGCATCACCGACAACGGCGCATGGAGCGCCTGGTTCGGGCACCTGCTCCCCGCCGGTTCGAACATCACCAACGGCACGTTGATACCCCATGGCGATGCCCGCGACCCGGAGAAACCGACGGACGGCCGGCCCCACGTCGCGCCGAAGTTCCCGATGGGCGCCGTCGCCGAGTATTACAAGCAGCTCGTCCCGAACGCGGAAGTGACCTTGCCGGGCTCGACCTGCGCCGGCTGCACTCCCCAGAATCTCTCGCCGGCGAACACCTGGACGCCGCAGAACCTCGCGCTCCTCGTCGAGCGCCTTGGCGGCGCCATCGTGGCGACGCACTCGCAGTCCGGCATCATGGGGCATCACATGGTGCGGCTCCTGAAGGAGAGAGGCAACCTGCACCTGAT
The DNA here is from genome assembly GCA_050742535.1 of Vicinamibacterales bacterium. Lineage (GTDB taxonomy): Bacteria > Acidobacteriota > Vicinamibacteria > Vicinamibacterales > UBA2999 > Gp6-AA40. The sequence continues at coordinate 4,724 of JBOGIQ010000087.1, forward strand.
CAAGGGGCTGATCACCATCGAAGGCGGCTGCTCGCTGCCGGCAAGCGGCCTGACCGCCGCCGACTTCGATGCGATCCCATATCTCGCGCTGAAGGGTGACTACACGGCCACGAGCGCGCAGTGTCAGGAGACCGTGGACGCCATCAACATGCGCCGCGCGGGAAAACAGGGCTCAGCGCGCGCCGACTACATGAAGCTGGACGAGATGGGCATCCTCGGCGTCACGCACATGATGATGCTCGACACGAACAGCAATCAGATCGCCGACCTGATGATCGACTGGGTGAAGAAGAACGTGCCGAAGGCGCAGGCACGCTAAGGCGCAGACACACGTTCGTTGACGCTACCCGGGCCGACCTCACACTTGCGAATCAGGGTGTGCTCGTCGAGCTAGGAGTGGCCCTTGCATTGAAGTCGGCTCGCCAGATAATCCTCATCGCGCAGGGGAATCTGGGCGATCTGCATTTTGACATTAGGGATAACCGCGTGATCCAGTACGACCAGCCTGACGCAGCCTCGAACATTGCGCGGGCGTTGATTGACGGGGCGCGCAAATTCGAGGCCTCGGTCGGCGATCGGATGGCGGCCGCAGTCCGTAGATCGCTCAGTCCCCAAGCCGTCTACCTTCTGTTTCCTGGTCTAGTACTGCGTCCGTCGGCGGCTACGGCTGAGCGGCCGTTACCCGCGATAAACGCCGCAGTGGTTCCGAGCAGGAACATGTTCCCCTTCGGGGAACCCCGGGACATGTCAGCGTGCATCCGCTGCGCAGCAGCGCGGTGTTTCTGTGGTTCAAGGCGTGGGCGGGGCGAGCGGCTCAAGCGACGCGACGAGCTTCGGGAGATCCCCAGTAACCACCTGCCAGACGATGTCCTCGTCCACGCCGAGGTAATCGTGCACGACCTTGTGCCGCATGCCGATGATGTTCTCCCAGGGAACCTCCGGATGCGCCACGGTGAACTCACGTGACACCTGGCGGGCGGCCTCCCCGATTACTTGGACGAGATGAATGAGGGCGAGGCGAAGGTTCTCGTCAGCGTCGTACCGTGTCGCGGGACAGATCCTGGACCTTGGCCACCGCCTTCCTCGCCATGTCGAGCATGTGCCCGACGTAGACGAGGTCACGCGGCAACATAGAGCGGTTCGGCCTCCCGCAGGATCTGGTCCCGGATGCGCACGTTCAGGAACTTGGGGGTGACCAGGTCGACGCGACGACCCTGCAGCAGCCCGGACAGCTCGCGTTCCATACTGACGAAATCGAGTCCCGGAACATGGCCCGGCTGGAATTCCACCAGCACATCGACGTCGCTCTGCGGGCCGAAGTCGTCGCGGAGCGCCGATCCGAACAGCGCCAGCCGGGCGATACGGTGTCGCTGGCAGAACGCCCTGACGGCGGCGCGGTCGACGACCAGATGCGGGCTCATGACGTCGTCCATCATACCGCCGTCGACAGACACGCGCCGCGGGTGCTGAACGCGGGCCCTTCATCTTTCTTGGGGAATGCGGCGTCATGCTGCGAGCGACGGACCAGGGAGGCCGTCGCTCATGCCACATACCAGACCCCTCACGGGCAAGAAGACGCCGAAACGCGTGCTTGCCCTGCCCGACCTGGAGCACGCGAAGTCGGCCGTCCTCAGCAGCCTGACCTCGCGGAGCGGTCAGCGCACCTACGATCATGCGATTCGTGAGTTCGTCGCGTGGTATTGCGCGGAGCCACGTCTCGCGTTCAACCGCACCGTCGTCCTCCGGTATCGGATCTACCTCGAGCAGCGGGAGCACGCACCGGCCACGATCAATCTCCGGCTCGCGGCTGTGCGCCGGGTCGCGTACGAGGCAGCCGACGCCGGGCTCCTGAGCCCGAACTGGCGGCCGCGTGGAGGGCGTTCGCCGTCTCGGCGTCCGGCTTGGCAACTGGTTGACGCCCTAACAGGGCCGTCGGCTGCTGGAAACTGCGCGGGCTCCTCGTAGAAGGGTTGGTGCCCGCTGCGCTCGAACAGATGCAACGTGGCGTTGGGAAGCCGGCCGACGACGTCGGTCCACAGGTGTAGGGCACCGCGTAGTCGTATCGCCCGTGTGCCAGAAGAACCGGCACGCGCAGCGACTCGACGCCCTCGAGGGGGCTCCACCGTGCCATCAGGGGCCCGTAGACGTGCTCAAAGAGACCGGCGTTGGACCGCACGTCGGAGAACAGCGCGGCTGCGTCGGCGCGAGGATCGAAGAAGCGCATCGGCGTCTGGGCAAACACCGCCTTGGTTGGCGGCGTGCCAGCCATGATGACGTGCGACACCGTCTCCGGTGAGCGCCTCCCGTACTCAAGGGCCACGACACCCATGATCGAGTAGCCGAGCACGGCGACGTGCGACGCACCGAGGTCCTGTCGGACGGCGTCGAAGTCGGCGGCGAGTACGTCGAATGTCAGGGCGGTCGGATCCTGCACGCAGAACCAGGCGTTGAGCGCGCTGCTCTTCCTCTACAGGGACGTGCTCGGTACTGACATCGGTGACCTGGGCAAACGTCCCGAGAGCCAAATCCTCGACGCACGTTCCTATAGTGCTCAGCGTGAATGATGTCCGGTCGGTGCTCAACGCTTTGGACGGCGTCTCCTACGTCGTAGCGTCACTCTTGTACGGCGCCGGTCTCCGGCTTCAGGAGTGTCTCGACCTGCGGGTGAAGGACATCGATTTCGACCGGCGCGAAATCGCCGTGCGGCGCGGAAAGCACAGAAGGACCGGCGAGTGATGCTTCCCGACACGATTCGCGAACGCGTGCAGGGGCACGGGCACCTCGCGGACGTGCATCGGACGCACGAACGGGACCTTGGCCGCGGGTCTCGGCCGTGTGGTGCTCCCCGACGCGCTCGAGCGAAAGTTTCCGAACGCTCCGATGGAGTGGCGATGGCAGTTGGTGTTTCCGGCGGCTCGCATCTGCCGGGACGTGCGTTTCGGTCCGCCGACGCGCTTTCATCTGCACGAGTCGGCAGTCCAGCGCGGGGTCACCGACGCGGCGCGCCGTGCCGGCGTCACGAAACGTGTGACACGCCACACATTCGGCATTCGTTCGCCACGCACCTTCTCGAGAGCGGCTCCGACATTCGAACGGTTCAGGAACTGCTTGGTCATGCCGACGTGAGCACGACGATGGTGTACACGCACGTACTGAACCGAGGCGGGCTGGGTGTGCGGAGCCCGATGGATCGCTTGTGACACCGTTGGCTGCGGAGTCGCCGCAGCTAATACGTGTGCCCTCAGCCAACGGCCGACGGCAGCCCTGGGGTCGCGCGGTGGTAAGATGCGCCGCATCAACTGGATGGAGTCGATCGGCGCGATCGAGGCGCCGGCTGTTGGCTGCGGCGGTCATTGAAGCGGTCTACTCCATAAGTAGTTAGGCCTCCTCCACTTGAACGCAACTCGGAAGGAGTCAACATGCCCGGCAAGACGAGCATCGCGAAACGGAGTGAAGTCGCCATTGCGACACTTGGGCTGCTGGGCGTCATCATCACAGGGACTTTGTCCAACTGGGACAAGCTCTTCGGTACAGTTGTGGAGGCGAAATACAGTGGGTATCGACCTACTGGCACCTTCGAGACGGAATTGAGGTACTACTTCGAAGTAGCAGGAGTTCGCCAAGCGTCGGAGTCGATGCAAGCGCAATTGCTTGGGAGCATCAAGGCTGACCTCCTGGCGAAGAATCCAGATGATGCCGACGAGATCGCTTCCATTGTCGAGGCAGCTGCGAAGGAGGCTCCACAGCTAGATGACATCCTTCGGGACCTCGTGCCCGTGTACCAGAAACACTTCAGCCTTCAGGAGATTCAAGAGCTCAACAAGTTCTATTCGACAGAGCTGATGCAGGGCCTGGTTAGGAAAGTGCCTCTTCTTAACCAGGACGCGGCGCCCATTCAGGTCAAGATGATGAATGAGTTTATGGAGCGCTTTCAGGCACGGCTAAATGACCGCCTGTCAAGACAATGATCGAATGTCCTGCGTTGGCGGCTGCGAAGATGGCAGCCTAACACCGCGATGAAGCCGACGCCCTTGGCGGCGCGCGCCGGCCGGCGGTCCCCACGCGGCCGTGGCATCGTGTGGCCGCGTGGCGCGGCTTATCGCGACCGTTAGTCGCGATAAACGCCGCACTGATCACCGATGGCAGCCTGGGTGATCGACTCTTGAGTGAACGATGCCCGCGATTGCGGTGATGACCGATACCACCGTTTCAGCGGATATAACGGCATTCTCTTCGGGTCGTCGTTGTCGAGATTAAACATGGCCGACCGAGTCGACACTTTCTTGATGCGGCCGTGGCGCAATTGCGCGAATACCTGACCGCGGCGAACGCGGAAACCGGAATACTCTGTCTCTGGTCCAGCCGCGGCAATTCCATGACGAGGTCTCGAAGCTGGCTCTCGACGACGGCATGCGGACGATCTGGGTTATCGGTGCAACGGTCAACGGTGGCTCTGCCTAACCTCCGGTTGCAGCCGACGGCGGCCGGCGCGATCATGAGCCGCCGCGGCTGAAGCGGCACGTTAGACAGCGGTATCAAATCGAACCTGGTTCGGGGACTCCGAGATTCCGGCAAATCTTGTTGGCGAGGAGGTTGGGGATCTCCGTGTGGCGGGGGATGGCTTCGACGGCACCCGTGGCCGGGTTCGTCCACAATGAATGCGAGCCGCCTTCGCGCTTGAGCACGCATCCGTGCTGGCGCAGGTGACGGAGCAACGAGCTCCGTTTCACCGGACGGTAACCGTTTCGCGCTCGGCGTCCGGCGGGACGCCCCGTAGGCCGTCCTCGCGGCGATCATCGAGGATCAAGCCAATGGCTTCGACAAGGCTGGCCCGTGCCTCGTCTTTGGTTCGGCCCTGTCCATTGGCGCCAGGAATTTCGGGGCAATACGCAATCACCCAGTCCCCGTCTCGTTCGAAGACTGCCGTAAATTCGTTATGCATCGGGACCTCAAGGGTACCTTATCGTCGTCGGGGCCCGCTGTCTAACACGCCGCTGCACCTGCCGGCACCGGGCCGCGCTCACGCGCCCCTCGCGCGCGGCGCTATCGTTGACGCGAGCGTGCCGCAGGTGAGCCGTAAACGTTAGTCGCGCTAAACGCCGGACTGATCACCGATGGCAGCCAGGGTGATCGACTCTTGAGTGAACGATGCCCGCGATTGCGGTGATGACCAATACCACCGTTTCAGCGGATATAGCGGCATTCTCTCGGGTGAATGAAAAAGGGCACGAGAACGATTCCGTTCTTCGCGCCCTTCGCGAACTTCGCGGTCTTCGTGGTTTCGTCGGGACGGCTGTCGGAGCTCAGCCGACGCTGGTCGTTCGATTCCTCAGCGAATCCCTGGACGTCACGGGTTCAATTCTCGGTAGGACGTTCAACATTGTCGATAACGATGAACTCAAGCGATCCGCGGGCAGGTTGCAACTTGAGCCCGAGTTGTTCCTGCACGGCGACAAAGATGCCGCCTCCATCGGGACCCGGACCACCGCTTCCACCCGGCGGAGTATTGAGCTCTGGGAATCGAACATCAAAATCGAAACCGCCACTCAAGCCGGTTCTGTCCAGGACTGGTCTGTCGCTAAACAGCGACAGCATGCGTGCGAGCGCGCTCAGGGTTTGGCCGCGACCAATGATGGCGCCGCCCACTTCACGCGCGCATCTCTGTGGCTCGCCAGGTGCAGGCGGAGGAATAACTTCGCCTGCGGCTTCCACCGCTTCGCAATCAATGGATGCCTTCTTCAGTTGCGGACCGAGGCGACCATCCTCGCGCGCGGTCGCGAGAGCGTATATCGGTAATTCTCGCATTTCTGTGTGGACGACTAGCTTGAATCGATTCGCCAAGAGCGCGCGAAGCATAGCCGGGACCTGATTTACCTTCGCGCCGTCCGGAAGCGTCGCCATGATGTCGAACCGCTCACCACCCACGAGCAAGAAGGAAACGCTTGCCGTCCCGATCCATCCTGGCCCACCAAGCACTCGATCCGCGGGAATCCCATACGCATCGGCGATCACCCGCCGGAGCGATTGGTTTGTCGCGATGAAGATACGCCCTTTCGTTCCCCGAAAGCCTCCGGGCGTGCCAGACCTGTTGACTCTGACTGACGCGACGTCGAACTTCACCGGCGCCGCGCTTTGAGAGCTTTGCGGGACCGCCACGGCACGGAGAGGCGCGACGGCCATGCTCAACAGGACGGCAGCTATCGCGGCCGTGGCGATGCACAGTGATCCCGCAGGCCCGCGGGCCTGTCGTCCATCCAGCAGCGTTGCCACGCGTGCAGAGAGATCGCCGCGATTGGCCATCGCCAGCACCGAGTCTGTCCTTTTCGACGCAAGTCGCTCGGCAAGCGTCACCAGCTGGTCGGCGTACGCCTCGGGCTGCGCGCTATGCAGAACAGCGTCGTCGCACGCTCTCTCCGCCTCGAGGCGAAGTCGGCGCCATGCCAGCCACACCAGTGGATGGAACCAGTAGAGCGCGCACACCACCCGGGCGACACACATCATCAACCAGTCCCCGCGCCGGATGTGTTCCACCTCGTGAACGATGGCACGCCGGAGATCCTCCGGATTCCACGCCTTCGCATCTCGCGGAAGGATGATCGCCGGGCGAACCACTCCACACGTCATCGGCCCAACGACGGCTTCGTCCAGCAGCAGCTGAATTCCGGCGCGCACTCCTTGAACTGCCGCAATTTCGTCCACAACGGCCTGCGCGGGACGCCACGGCACGCCGCTGCGGCGCACGCGGAGAACGCGTATCAACCCCCCGCCCATCGGCACGAGTACAAGCGTCACCCCCGTGAGCCAGACCACCACGGCGAGCATCGAGGGCGACAGTAACGAGCCAATCGCAGAGCTTGCGAGGCGCCCCCGGTTGTCGGCAGCTTGCCAGGCGGTCGCGTCCGGCGGCGGCGGGATGACGAGGCCGGCGATCGCAACCTGACGTGAAGTCGGGACACTCACGTGACGCGGAGAGATGGCGACGGACAGCAGGGGTAGCGCCAACAACACGATGAAGGCTGTCGCAAGCACGAGGTGCCGGATAGACGCCCGACTGCGGCGGGTGATGCGTGCCATCGTTAACGCGCCCGCGGACACGAGCGTCGCCTTGACGATCACCAAGAGGACCAGCGAACTGCTAATCGCGATCGCAATCTCACCAACGAGGCGCATCATGAGTGCCTCCGTTGCTTGCGGACCCGATCGATTTCGCCCCTCAGCGCGTTGAGGTCATCGTCTGCCCATGACTCGTCTCTCACGAGCGCGGTCATCATGTCGCGCAGCGACCCGCCGAAGAACGTCTGCAGGTATTGACGGAGTGCGGCCCGTTTTGCGGCGACAGGCGAGGTCGTCGCCGAGTACACGTTTCGGGCGTTCTCTTGTTCGTGTCGCAGGTAGCCCTTTTTCTCGAGGCGGGCCAGCATGACCCTGACGGCTGAGTGGGAAGGCGGATTCGTCAAGCGTTCGCGGATCTCTTCAGCAAACGCGCGGTTCTTGAGCGCGAATACAGCGTTCATGATTTCGCGCTCGCGACGCGAGAGGCGATCGGCTGCTCGTAGTGTCGGCATTCAGCTGTCCATGCCTCCACGGCATAAAGCGACAAACGTCGCTAGAGTGTATGAGCGACACCTGTCGCTTGTCAACACCGGTCACGCAGCTGTGGTGCCGCTCTCATGGCAGCAAAGCGTGACGAACGGGGCGGCTAGGAGCGCAGTTTTCGATTTGCTGTAGCGGCGGTTCGCGATTCCGGCTGTCGACGCGAAGGCCCCGTTTATCTACCGAGCTGGTTGCGACCCCGCACCCTCGTGGTGCGCCGGCATCGCGTGTTACGGTCGTCGCTGATCGCGACGCTCGAAGGGATCGTCGACACTGATCACCTGGGTCTCACCACGCGGCCAACGGTGTGGCCGTCGCCAGGGCCAGACGCGGCGGCAGGTGTCTCGCGCAGCCGGCCGACTCGGTCGCCGGGGCCGGATGCGGCGGCCGCAGATGGGTGACGCCGATCGCACGACAGCAACACGTGTCGATCTCGAACGTCACGATCGCCGACTATGCCAGTCGAACCTCCGCGGGCGTGCCGAGCGGCCGGCGGAGCCGAGATACCTGCTGACGCGGCCTGGCCGAAATCACTCTGCGCTCATAACGGCATTCTTCTTCGCGGGAATGAAAAAAGGGCACGAGAACGATTTCGTTCTTCGTGCCCTTCGCGGACTTCGCGGTCTTCGTGGTTTTCGTCGGGACGGCTGTCGGAACTCAGCCGACGGTCGCCGTCGCTGGTTCCTCGACCTGCATCAGGCCGGGAACCTTGCGAAACATCTCGGAGCGAAGCGGCAGGATGAACGAGAACCGGTAGTCGCCCTGCATCCGGCCGATCGGAATGCCGACGAGGCTCCCGTCCTGGTTCAGCACGCCGCCGCCGGACACGCCAGGGTGCCCGTCGGTCAGGCAGGTCACGAGGCCGTTGGACGTCCGCTGGCCGATGTACCCGGTGCTGAGGATGATGCCCTTCGAGTAGTCGTTGCCAAGGCGGAAGATCGGTTCGGCGAAGTCGTAGCCGTAGCTGGTGTCGATCCGCAGTGCCGGCAGATCGAGCTCCTGATTCACCTTGATGACGGCCCAGTCGCCCGGGTGGACTTCGACGTTGGCATTTCCCGAATCGACCACGCGCGCGGTGAGATCCTTCCCCTTGTAGCGAATCTTGATGCTGGTGATACGGCGCGCTTCCTCGCCGTCCGACGGTTCGTCGAGCGCAATGACCCCGTGCTTCACCGTGATGAAGTAGCCGCCGCCGAGGTACCCCGCGGTGCCGTAGTTGGTCTTCCCGAAGTTGTCGTAGGCGTTCAGCTCGACGAAGCTTTCCTTGCGATCGCGGAGCAGACGCACCGGGAAGAGTCCCATCTCGCTCTGCAGCTGCCGCTTGATCTCGTCGACGATCGCGCTCTGTGCGTCGCCGGCCGCCGCGACCACGTCGCCCGCGCCGTCGCCCTTGGTTCCGGACACCAGCGGGACACCGCCGCGCATTTCGAGGATGCTCCGCGCCATCTCGTCGCGCAGCGCCGTCAGCCGCGCATCGTTGGCGGCAAGCTGATCCCGCATCTGCCGCTGTGTGATCCAGCCGCCAAAGCTGAAGGCGAGCGACGCCAGCGAAAAAGTGAGACCGATGTAGATGATCGAGCGGCGGACGGACACGGCGATGCTCCGAAACCGCTACCAGGACCAGACGAGGCGGCGGGCACGAGCACCGCAGGACTCTCCCAGGTTCGGCAGCTAAATCGTCCCGACACGTCGGGACTTACAGCTTTGCAGCGCCTGCGTACTGGCACGCCTCCCGGCGTTCCGCGCGCAGACGAGCCCTTTCGTTTGGGAACGGACGAGCTAACTTATTCGATTGTCGAAAGTTACGAGCGCCATAAAACTAACGCGATAGTTAGGCGCTGTCAAACAACTTCGACTTATGGGCGGAAATCGATCCGGTTATCTACCCGGGATTCCGTGATCTAGATCCGCTGAAAGTTCTTTTCGACCTCTCGCCGCGTCAGCCTTAGCATCACCGGCCGTCCATGCGGGCAGATTGTGGAGTACGCCGTGCGGCGCAGTTCGTCGAGGATATGCGTCATCTTCTCCGCCGTCAGCGGATAGTTCGCTTTCACCGCCGCATGACACGCCATCGTCGCTGCAATTCGCTTGATCGCGTCCTCGGCCGGTGAGCCGCGATCGAGTCCTTCCAGATCGCCGGCAAGCGTCCGCAGCGTCGTCTCGCAATCCTCCGCGCGGAGAACCGCCGGATACGCCGTCACGCGGAGCGTGTCGCCGCCGAACTCCTCTATTTCGAAGCCAAGACGCTCGAGGTCGGCGGCGCGCGCGACGAGCGTCTGGCGGGCGCCCGCGGACAGACTGATCAGCCGCGGCTCCAGAAGGCGCTGGCTCTCGAGGCGCCCGTTCGTCAGCCGCTCCGTGATCCGTTCGAACAGGACGCGTTCATGCGCCACGTGCTGGTCGATGATGGCGATCCCCTCTTCATCAACAGCAATGATGAAGGTGTCCCTGAACTGACCGAGCGGCATCATCGGGCGGATGGAAGGTGTGATGCTTCCTTCGCTGGTCGGTGCGAGGGAGGCTTCGCCGGTCGGTGCGATTCCCGCTTCCTCGGTCGGTGCAATGGGAGCTGCGCCGGTCGGTGCAAAGGGTGCGCTCGTCGTCCAGCGGCTCGGGAACGTCGTGCCGTAGCTCGCCGGCAGCGGGAGCGTCGTTGGCTGTGGCGCGCCGGCGAAGGGCGCCTGCAGGACCAGTTCGGGAGCGGGGCCGCGACCCAGGGCGTCGCCGAGCGTGCGCCGAATCACTTCGTGCACGAACGACTGGTCGCGGAAGCGCACCTCCGCCTTGGTCGGGTGCACGTTCACGTCGAGCGCATCGAACGGCATCTCGATGAACAGATGCACCTCGGGGCTGCGCTCCTTGATCGATGCGACGCTGTAGGAATCGATGATGGCGTGAGCGATGGTCCGGTCCTTGACGATGCGGCGGTTGACGAAGACGTGTTGCGGGCCGCGCGTCGGCCCCTGCTCGGCCAGGGCCGCCACGTAGCCGAACACCTTCACGTCGCCGCGATCGCGCCGCACTTCGATCAGGTCGCCGCGCTCGCCGTACAGCTGGTACAGACGCTCCTTCAGCGCGGCGACGGGCGGGCATTGCAGTACTTTCCGCCCGGAGCTCGTCAGCGTGAATCCGATTTCCGGATAGCAGAGGGCGAGCTGTGTCGCCACGCGCGACACCTGCGCCGACTCGGCGGCATCCGACTTCAGGAATTTGCGCCGGGCGGGAAGGTTATAAAAAAGATCCGACACCTCGATCAGCGTGCCTTCGGGCATTCCCGCTTCGGCCACCGACGCCACTGCCCCGCCGTTGACACGGATCTCGGTGCCCGACTGCGCGCCGCGAGCGCGCGTCCGCAGGAGGAAATGCGACACCGAGGCGATGCTTGGAAGCGCTTCGCCGCGGAACCCGAGCGTGGAGATGCGCTCGAGGTCGTCCGCGCGGCGAATCTTGCTGGTGGCATGACGCTCGATCGCCAGCCGTGCGTCGTCGGGCTCCATCCCTTCCCCGTCGTCTTCGACCCGGATCAGCTTCTTGCCGCCGAATTCCACGGTGATGGTCAGCCGGCGGGCGCCGGCGTCGATGGCGTTCTCGACCAGCTCCTTGATGACGGAGGCGGGGCGTTCGACGACTTCGCCGGCCGCGATCTGATTCGCGAGGTCAGACGGCAGCCGGTGAATCCTGCCCATCGTTCAGATCCACTTGTTCCGGCGAAACAGCGCCAGCATCGCCGCGACAATCGAGATCATGATCGCCACGATCCACCAGAACTGCGCGCCTGCGCCCCCCGGAAGGTGCGGAATCTCTATGTTCATTCCCCACATTCCGGTCAGAACGGTCAGCGGCAGGAATATCGTCGACGCGACCGTGAGCACTTTCATCACGCTGTTCAGGCGGTTCGACACCGTGGACAGATTGATTTCATAGATCCCCGTCACCCGTTCCTGAAACAGCATCGCTTCGTCGGCATAGCGCGCCATGTGATCGTGCACGTCGCGGAATCGGTACGCCATCTCATCGGAAATGGCGGCGAACTCCCGTCGCGCCAGCCGTCCCACGACATCGCGCTGCGGAATGATGACGCGCCGAAGCACGCCGAGCTCTCGTTTCAGCTTGATGATTTGCCGGACGATATGCGCGTGTCCGCTGAAGGCGGTGTCTTCGAGCTTGTTCAGCCGGTCTTCGAACCCTTCGATGGCCGGGCGGTAGTGGTCCACCATCGTGTCGACGATCCTGTGGAGGAGCCCCACGGCACCCTCGCTGAGGATCCGCTCGTGCCGATCGCACAGCTCACGCAGCCGGCCGATGCTGCGCGACTGTCCGTCGTGGACGGTCACGAGGTAGTTACGCCCGACGAAGAAGTCGACGTCACGCGTCGCGAACTGGGTGCGCCCCTTCGTCAGGTCGATGCCGTGCAGCACCAGGTACAGATATCCAGGATATGGTTCGATTTTGGGGTATTGCAGCGCGCTGCGCGCATCGTCAACCGACAGGGGATGAAACCCGAAGACCTCGCTCAGGAGCCGGAGCTCGTCGTCTGTCGGCGCCGTCAGATCGACCCACAGTGTGACTGGCGAGCCCGGGTCGAGCCATTCGCGCTCGACCCGTTCGACCAGTGTCGTCACGCCGTCCCGGTGCGCGTAGATGGTGATCAGTCAGGGGCCTTCATCGAGAGTGCCGCTTGCGCCGCGGCCAGGCGCGCGACGGGCACACGAAACGGCGAACAGCTCACGTAGTCCAGCTTCACTTTTTCGAAGAACTGAATCGATGCCGGGTCGCCGCCGTGTTCGCCGCAGATTCCCAGCTTGATTCCCGGCCGTGCGGCGCGGCCTTTCGTGACCGCGATGTCGACGAGCTGGCCGACGCCGGTGTTGTCGATGGTCGCAAACGGATTCTTGGTCACGATTTCGCGCTCGGCGTACCCCGGTAAGAACGATCCCGAGTCGTCGCGGGACATCCCGAGCCCGGTCTGCGTCAGATCGTTGGTGCCGAAGCTGAAGAACTCCGCCGACTGCGCGATCTCGTCGGCGGTGAGCGCGCCGCGAGGCACCTCGATCATCGTGCCGACCATGTAGTTCAGCCTTACCTTGCGCTCGGCCTGCACCTCGCGCGCGGCGCGATGCACCACCTCGAGCTGCAGATCGAGCTCACGCTTGAACCCCACCAGCGGAATCATGATTTCCGGCCGTACCTTGATCCCCTCTTTCTGGACGATGGCTGCGGCCTCGAACACGGCGCGCGCCTGCATGGCGGAGATCTCCGGATACTCGATGCCCAGACGGCAGCCGCGGAAGCCGAGCATCGGGTTGAACTCGTGCAGCTGCTCCACACGCGCGCGAATCCGGTCGACAGGCACATTAATCTTCTTCGCCAGGTCGGCCTGCTGTTCGGGCGTATGCGGCAGGAACTCGTGCAGCGGCGGATCCAGGAAGCGAATCGTCGCCGGATAGCCCTTGAGGGCGCGGAAGATGCCGGCGAAGTCGTCGCGCTGATATGGCAGCAGCTTGTCCAACGCGGCCTGCCGCTCTTCGAGGGATTCGGCGAGGATCATCTCGCGCATGGTGTCGATGCGGTCGCCCTCGAAGAACATGTGCTCGGTGCGGCACAGCCCGATGCCGACGGCACCGAAGGCGATCGCGTTGTCCGTCTGCTCCGGCGTATCGGCATTGGTGCGCACGGACATGCGGCTGGCCTGCGAACACCACTTCATGAGCTGCTGGAAGCTCTTGAACTTCTCGGTCCGCCGCGCGGCGGTGTCGCCCTCGATCAGGCCGGCGACGATTTCCGACGGCGCCGTCTTCACCTTCCCGGCAAACACCTTCCCTGCCGTCCCGTCGATCGACAGCCAGTCACCTTCCTTGAAGACACGGCCGGCGACGGCCACCGTGCGCTTGCCGTAGTCCACCTCGACCGCCGACGCTCCGCAGACGCACACCTTCCCCATCTGCCGGGCAACGAGCGCGGCGTGCGACGAGACGCCGCCGCGGGCGGTGAGGATTCCCTCGGCGGCAATCATGCCGCGCAGATCCTCGGGCGACGTTTCGACGCGCACCAGCAGGACCTTCTCACCCTTTTCCGATGCCGCGACCGCACGGTCGGCGTTGAGATAGATCTGCCCGGACGCGGCGCCCGGCCCGGCCGGCAGCCCCGTCGCGATGACCTCGGCTTTCTTCGCTTCGGCTGCATCGAAGACCGGAGCGAGCAGCTGCTCGAGCTGATCCGCCGGATTGCGCATCACAGCCGTCTTCCAGTCGATCAGCTTTTCCTTCTGCATGTCGATCGAGAACTTCAGCGCGGCCATCGCCGTCCGCTTGCCGTTCCGCGTCTGCAGCATGTAGACGACGCCGTCTTCGATCGTGAACTCGAAGTCCTGGACGTCCCGGAAATGCCGCTCCAGCGTCTGGCGGATCCGTTCGAGCTCCTTGTACGCCGCCGGCATCTGCTTCCTCAGTTCGGCAACCGGCTCCGGCGTGCGC
>JBOGIQ010000088.1:0-18729 GCA_050742535.1 Vicinamibacterales bacterium
GACGAGGACATGTATGTACCGCTCGCCGAAGAGATCCGTCTCCTGACACGCGCCGGCTTCGATGTGGACGTCCCGTGGCGCCGGTCGCCGTTCGCGGTCATCGTCGGTTTGCGCCGAGTGTAACCCGTCATCGAACCAGGGCATCCCAGCAGGATCAGCGCCAACAAAACAGCCCGTTTGCTGCTGCAGAAACTGGCAAGGCGTTTGTCACTGATCTCTGTCGGGAGCCGTTATGAAGACCTTCACCCGCACGGATCATCTGAAGCGCGTGGATGCACTGCGGGACGAAATCGACGTGTTCCGCCGTGTCTGTGACGGCGCCAAAGCCGATGCGCTGAAACGTCGTCATCGGCGTAAAGGGTCACCGCGTCGGCGTCGTTGAGGCACGTCAGTCCGGTCACGAGATCTCCACCGACGTGTGCTCGGCGCAGAGCCTTCGCAACGTCCCCATCTTCTCGACGCGAGCCGCGAGCGGGTAGACGCACAGGACGTCCATTCGGCGATTCTTCGCGACCTCGTCCCACAGGTGCTCCAGTTGAATCGCCGCTTCGCGCTGTCCTCGTACCCAGAGGGTCGGTGCGCCTTCGCCGCACGCGGCAACCCGGCCGTTCGTCGCCCGCCGCGCGGCATCGGTCAGCAGGTCGTCGGCAAGACTGAAAAAACGCACTGGATCGGGATAGCCGTCGACCATGATCTGCGCCAGCAAGTCGCTGATCCTCAACGGCATGTACCGCTGTTCACGGATCGCGCAGTCGAGGTCCACCTGCACGGCGAGCAGATGTCGCCGAAGACCCTCCGTGTGCGCGTCGGCCACCAGTGAAATCACGGCGTCGCCATTGTCCAGACCGCGCGCAATGAAGCGGCCGAACGCGCCGATCAGAGCCTCGTCGCTCGAACAGAAAGTCACGTGGTGGTGGTGCGACGCGAGGCTGTCTCCGTCGGCGACACGCTCGAGCCCACCGTTCACGAATCGCGCACCTCGAGTGATCGCGTCGAGCGCGGCCAGCATGTCGCGCTGCGCGCGCGGCTTGTACACATACCCGTGCGCACCGCTCCGGAACGCCTGTTCGACAACCTCCAGCGACGTTTCAACGGTCAAGAACATGACCTTCGCGTGCGGAACCGAGGCCACGATGCGTCGCGCGACTTCGAAACCGTTCAGCGACGGCAGGCTCATGTCCAGGACGACGACGTCCGGCCGCAGCGTCGCAGCCTGATGAACGGCGTCCAACCCATCGGCTGCTTCGCCAACGATGCGCACGGACGGCGACTCCTGCAGCAGCTCGCAGACGAGCCGCCGGAACGCCGCATGATCTTCGACGACGAGGACACGATGAAGCTGCGTCAACGACGCGTCGTCCTGTTCAGGGTGTCCGCGCGATCTGTGATCATACAGTCGTCACCTCCGCGGATACGTCCGGGACGCCGACCGGCACGGTGACCCGCAGTCGAATGCCCGACGACGGCGCCGGCTGGACTTCCAGAATGCCGCCGACGGATTCCACGCGTTCTCTCATGCTGATCAGCCCGAGGCCGGCACTCGGTACACCATCGACGACAAATCCCTTCCCGTCATCGCCGACCGTGAGCGCGACTCCCGGCGGTTCGCCAATCAAATCGATCCAGACCCGGCGTGCATCACTGTGCTTGACGGCGTTCACCAACCCTTCCTGTGCAACCCGGAACAGGCAGAGTGTCGTGCTGTCGTCGATCCCGGCTGGTACGTCGCGATGGGAGAACGTGATCGTCAGATGCGGGGTCGACAGCTCTCGACAGAGGTTCTCGAGGGCGGTGACGAGCCCGGACGGCGTCAGTCTCGGGGGATGCAGCCGGTGCGACAGGTCGCGCAGGCTTTTCGAGATCGCGTGCGCTGTTTCCACGGCCGCGTTGAGCCGTTTCACGCTCTGGGCGGGCAGCTGCTCCGGAGCGATTCGATCGAGCTCGATCGAGAGCACGGCAAGCTGTTGATTGATGTCGTCGTGTAGCTCGCGCGAGATCCGGGCGCGCTCGGCTTCCTGTTCGATGAGCAGCTGCCGGCTGAGATGGCGAATGCGATCGTGGCTGACGCGCAGCTTGCTCTGACTGCCGCGCAGCTCCAGCTCGACACGCCGCCGTTGGGTCCGCTGAACGAGCAGGCCCAGGATCAGCGCCGTCTGCGCCACCATGAGGATCACCGCGCCGACGATGTAGAGGTAGTACTGCTCCCAGACACCTGGCACGCGAAACATGACGCGCGTTCCGGCGGGCACGCGCGACTCGTCGATCCCCCAGCGCCGCAGCTGGCGCCAATCCACTTGATCGAGATTCGTATCGAGCGCGGATACCGGTATGTCGTCGACCCGCTCTCCACGAAGCACGCGAAGCGCGAGCGTGGCGATGGCCTTCGTCTGGGTCAATTGATCGCGGCGGCTGCCGCCGAGGATGCCGGTTTCAGCAGTGGCGTCCGCCCAGCTGTAGGTCGGCGCGTTCGCCGCGGACACGACGCGCGAGAGCGAATCCATCACCTGAAACCGCTCCCCTGCTCCATCCTCTCGAATGACCGCGTAGTACACAGCCGAGTGTGGTGGCAATGCTCCGAGTTGTTGCTCGAGATCCCGCATCACCAGGCCCGAGAGATAGGTGAACTCGACCCGGCGCTCGAATGGACGGAACTCCGCTCTGGCCTGGCTCTCGTAGTTCCGGTCGGCCATACCCGCGCCGCTCACGACGTACACGTGTTTCAGATCGGGCTGGAGTGCCAGCGCGATTTCGATTGAGCGGCCGAACCGAATCGGGTTGATCAGCCCCGTCGCATTCGCCAGGCGGCTTCGAGGGGGCATCAGCGTATGAAACACCGCAGGCGCATCGTGAAAGAGGTCGTTCCGGTGCTTGTTCATGAATTCGATGGCCTGCCCTCCGATCGGGATGACGAGGTCGACGCCTCTTCCGCCGTACTTCAGACGCAGCAGGTCGACGTACGCACGCTCGTATTCGGGCCGCGCGAACCTCACGAAATCGAAGTCCTCCGTGTAGAAATCAACGCCCTCCTCGATACCCTCGCCGAGCAGCCGGGGCAACTCGCGTGCCCAGATCACCGAGAACTGGTCATCGGGCCTCGTCGAGTTCAGGACGACCACCTGCCTGCGGCCTTGGGCTTCCTGCGCGTGCGCGTGAGGGGCAAAAACGCAGGCGATGACAGCGGCGACGACCAACCCACGCCGCACGCCGCGTCCAAGGCTCAGCATCGGGTCAGAACTCGGTTTCGACCGTAAGCCGGAAGAACCGCGGCGTCAGGATCGTATTGGGCCGTGGCCACGCCACCCCTGGGACGAACGCGTTGTTGTAGGTGAGTCCCGCGCTCGAGTTCAGCATGTTGTAGACGTCGAGCGCCATCATCGCTCGCATGCGCCCGTGCCGCAGGACCTTGGCCAGCCGGACGTCCATCTGGTTGATCCGGGCACCGTACCGCGTGCCCGGGGCCACCAGGTTCACGGTGACGTTGGACGCGTTCCCCGACAGATCCCGTCCGAGCGACGCGGCTACGGCCGCGTTCGGCGCGGCGTAGTTCGCGGCGAGCATCGTTCCAGGCTTGCTCTGGAATGTTGCGGATAGCTGCGCGCCAACCTTGGGCAGCTCGTATGAGGCGAGGCCTCTGAACTGCGTCTGGATGCCAAACGCGACGTGACAGTACGGGCTGAGCGGACCCACGGTGGCGCTGGCAAGCCCGGGACCAAAGAGGCTCGAACCGGCCGCGTTCGTCGACAGCTCGGGGAGGCGCGCCCGGACGTCGCAGTTGTCCGCCACCGTCTGTCCCGTGCTCGTGCCGCCGATGAACGTGAAACCGGCCGCTCGCAGGTTGAGCGTCGCATCGAGCCCGCTGAAATACTGATACCAGCGTCCGTAGTTGCTCGAGTCGGCGATGAGATTACTGACCTGACCTGCCTTGCCCGGCACGACATCGTACAGGCCGGGGACGACGTAGCCCCCGCCATCAGGCAGACGAGGATCCAGCGGAGCCGTGACGCTGAACGGCGTCAGATCGGAGCGCTCCAGCGCCAGATTGTCGGCGACGGTAAAGCCACGGAACCAGCGGCGGACGTATGAAAGGGTCGCCGACGAGCGGTGAAGGATCTGGCGCTGAATCGAGACGTCGAGGGTCCAGTCCGATGGCCGGACGCCCCATCCGCGGAGAAGCGCCGGATCGAAGTTGTTGGTCAGGATGTTCTGACCGAAGCGCGTGTTCGACATGACGCCGCACATGTCGCCGCCGCCCGGGCGGAGGTCCTGCGCGTTCGGATTCAGCAGGTCGCAATCGGGCACGAAGTTGCGGTTTGCGTCGTTCCAGGCCCGTGTGACACCTGCGGTGCCGAGCATCGGGGTCGTCTGCGGCATCCGAACCGTCGGATTGGTGGCCGTATAGAGGCCTCCGGTGCCGGCCCCCTCCAGATAGCGGCCAAAATGGACTTTGAGCGCCGTTCTGCCGTCGCCGAACAGGTCATAGGCGCCGCCCAGCCTGGGACTGATGTCCGTGTAGCCCTCCACGCCGGGCGTTTCCGGAATGACGATCGGTACCGGCAGGAATCTGGAGGGACCTTCCTGCTGCGCGGGAAACCAGCTCCAGGCGCGGTCGAATCGCACGGCGGCCAGCACGGTCAGACGCCCTCGCGTCCAGCGCTCCTGAGCGAAGACTGCGTCCCACAACGTGCGCGACCGGTTCATCCAGGGCGAGATCGACTGCGTCAGCTGATTCGGCACACCGTTGTTGAACCGGTACGTCAGGTTCTGGTTGTTGGTCGTCCAGGTCATGTCCTGGGTCATGAATGTGCGCTGATAGCCGACCTTCACGCTGTGTGACCCGGTGACGTACGAGACCGAACCTTTCCACAGATAGGACGAGTTGTACGCGTCGCTGAAGTCCTGCGACCGATAGACCAGTCCGGGGATGTTGCCGTTGGCGGCACAGCCGCTCGCACACTGTTCGAGCACCCGAATCAGGTCGCGGGTCGGATTCGGATCGCGCTCGAAGTTTCCGAAGCCGAAATACGTGTTGCCAAAACCTGCTTCAAGGAGCATGCGATTTGACGCGGGGGAGGACCACGTCGCCTGCGCGATGCGCAACGGGCGTCCGAAGACGCCGACCGCTTCCGGGGATACGCGCGTCGGGTCGACACCGGCGGAGGTAGCGCCGGTGCAGGTGCGGCACAACGTCTGCTGGTCCCAGAACCCACTGACCTTGTTGCGCAACGTCATCTGCCAGGTGAGGCGCGCGCTGGCGTTCTCGAACAGCCGATCGGAGTACACGATCCGGCTCTTGTCCGGCGCGT
The DNA here is from genome assembly GCA_050742535.1 of Vicinamibacterales bacterium. Lineage (GTDB taxonomy): Bacteria > Acidobacteriota > Vicinamibacteria > Vicinamibacterales > UBA2999 > Gp6-AA40. Next base: position 5,304 of record JBOGIQ010000088.1, read on the forward strand.
ACAGCCACTGCGCCGGGTCGCCGGCGTTGACGTTGTAGTACACGTCGGTGCTTTCTGTCGTGCTCCCGCCTCGATGGGCGGCGGCGAAATACCACAAGCGATCCCTGGCGATCGGCCCGCCGAACGCGCCGGAGACGTCGTAGACCTTGCTGAGCGGACTCGGCGACGAGACGCCCATCTCGCGCAGCGCCGGTGTCAGGTTATCGAACTGGAGTCCTTCTCCGGTTCCGCTGGCGAACAGGCTCCCATGCCTCGAGTTGCCCCCGGTCCTCGGCACTATGGCCACGAGGACCCCCGCTGTTTCCGTTTCGCCCAGGCCCCCCGCAACGGCGAAGGTCACTTCCTCGGCGACACCCGCGTCCATCGCAAAGCCGGTGGGTGAGTTGCTCGACGCTCCTGCGACGGGAACACCGTCGATTGTCAGACGACCCTCGTTGGCGCGCCCTCCATGGAGGGGAAACTGCATGGTCGTCGTGCCGGTCACGACGTCGTTCGTCGTCGTCACGACTCCGGGCATCAGCACGACGAGCGCGTTGTAGCTGCTGCGGACGGCCGGGAGTGCCTTCACCACCTCGGCGCGAAGTGTGGTCGCGGCGGCGGCGCTGCGGATATCGACTGTCGGTGTCTCGCCGGTTACGGTAATCGCTTCCGCAACCACGCCCGGTACGAGCTGCGCGTTGACGCTGGCCGTGAACGCGCTGGTAATCTGCACTCCCGCCCTCACATGTGAGCGGAATGCCTCGTGTGTGAACGTGACGGTGTAGGTGCCCGGCCGGAGACCTTCGATGCGGTATTGACCGCTGCCGTCCGTGACGACGAGGCGGACCCTTTCGATCAGCGCGGAGCTCTCGGCCTGGACGGTGACCTCAGGAAGTGCGGCGCCGGACGCGTCCTGCACGACGCCCGCAATAGCCTGCGCGAGTACGTCACAGGGAACCGCCGCAGCCAAAGCGATGAACAACACCAGCGTCCGGCAGACGACCATGGTCCAATCAGCGTGCGATGGTAGTGGTGGGGTGTAACTGGGAGCCAGTTGGTAAAAGTGCGAGCCGCAGCCCTGTCAGAAGTGACAGGTCCCTGCGGAAACGTTCAGCGTTTCATTCGATCCTGACCAGCCGCAGCCGACCGTTCGGATCGACCTCGAATACCTGCCGCTCGGTCACCCACTCGTCTGGACCGCCCGGGCTGACGGTGGTCACGATGCGCCGGATCACGCGCATCGGGTCGTTCGGCGACACGCGACTTCGGGCTTCCACCTCTTCCACGGTGTAGCTTCCGCCGTCGGCGGTCGCCGTGGTCGTCCGCACCACCCGCGTGCTCAACGGCGGCCGGCCGTTGAGGCTATACACATCTGTCTGGGGGGAATAAGTCTCGATCACGACCTGCTCCCGTTCCTTCGTGCCGGAGCTGCGGGTGAGGTTCACCTCTTTGACGGCCAGATTCCCGTTCAGATCGGGGCGCTGAATCGTCTCTTCCTCCACGCGCTCCGACGGTCCGGCTCTTCGTACTTCGCCCCGCCGTATCTCGATCGGTTTCCACCGCCCGTTGGCGTCGCGCGCCAGTTCAGCGCCCTCATGCCGGACCACGTCGGAGCTGATCTGCCGTTCCGTGTACTCCGTGCGGTGGGTTTCCCGGACCGTCCCGTTGATGTCGGTCACCAGCAGAGTCGTGTCGGTTCGCCGAACATCAGGTGCGAGCGATCGCGTCTCTTCCAACAGCTGCGACGTCAGGCGAAGACGGCCATTCAGATCTGGCACCCAGCTGCTGTGAACCGCGCTGGTGGTTCCGTTGGACCGAGTCTCCTGCCGGGATTCATTCGACCCTTCCAGTCGACGGCGACCGTCCACCATGACCCGAAACAGATCCTGTCTGGTGTGGGTGGTATCGCGCGCCTCGGTCGTCTCCGTCACGACTTCTCCGAGCGGCCCCACTCTGCCCTCGATGTTCCGCCCTTCGACCGTTTCAATAACGACTCTTCGGCCGCCGGATTCGCTTCGTGTGTGCAGGCGCCGCTGAGGGGCAAGGTCACCGGTCGTGTCGCTCTGCCATTGTCCGTGTGCGACTGCAGATGTGATGACGATGCAGAGAGAGATACCGGCAGTACGTAGAAAAGTCATGGCTAACGTCCGACGTACGCGAGTGCATATCCCCTGCCGCGGCGGTATCCTTCAGACTGCTTCTTTTCGCAGGCCGTTGTGAGTTCCGACTTCTACGATCACCCTGATCTGTACGACGCACTCCTGCCGGTCGGCGCCCATCTGCCCTTCTATGCCGGCCTGGCCCGGCAGCAGGCCGGCGCGGTGCTGGAACTCGCCTGCGGCACAGGTCAGATCACGATCCCGATCGCGGTGAACGGACATCCGACCGTCGGGCTCGATCGGTCACGCGCCATGCTCGACGTCGCCACGAAACGAGCGGTAGCAGCGAACGCGCGTGTTGAGTTCGTCGAGGGCGACATGCGCGACTTCGCGCTGGATCGCAAGTTCGACCTGATCTTCGTCGCGCGCAACTCGCTCCTGCATTTGCTGTCGACGGCGGATCTGCTGGCTGCGTTTGCCGCCGTGCGGCGTCACCTGGCGCCGAATGGCGTGTTCGCATTCGACATCTTCAGTCCGTCGGCCAGGCTGCTGGCCAGACCGGCCGGCCAGCGCTTTCCGACGATGGAGGTGAGCGCACCGCAGTTTGGGTCGCTGTCTGTGGAAGGAACCTGCGACTACGATTCCGCGACTCAGGTGAACCACGGGACGTGGTACATCTCGACGCAGGATAAGCGGGACCAGTGGATTGTGCCGCTGGTCCTCCGGAGCATCTTTCCTCAGGAACTGCCGTTGCTGCTGTCGGCTGCCGGCCTCGAACTAGTCAGCCGGTTCGGTGAGCTTTCCCGCGAACCGTTCGGCGCTGGCAGCCGAATACAGCTGTGTCTCTGCCGACGGCTCTAGCGCGCCCGTCAGTCGTCAATCTCGACTTCGCTGGCCAGGATCGAACCGTTCGCCTGACGCGTTCCTTCGACTTCGACCCGAGTGCCATTGACGATGCTCGCGCACGGGTCCTCGAACTTCGTCGCGCCGTTCGTGATCACCATCACGCCTGCGACCGTGAACGTGATCGAATTGCAGGTTCCCGTCCGGCCCGACACCACGCCTTCGACTTCGGCCTCGTCGTCATCCCCATCATCGTCGTCGTCATCGTCGTCATGGTCCCGGTCCTCGTCCTCGAGTCGGGCACCGGTCCCGCTTAGCGAGACGACGATGTGAATCCGATCTCCGGCCGCGACACCGCTCAACGTGATCGTCGCGCTGGCTCCGTTGCCGGCGAATCTCAACTGGACATCGCCGGGAGGCACACCGTTCAGCTCGAAGTTTCCGCTTCCGTCGACGGTGGTCGTGATGTCGGTGCCAACGATCGTGACGGTGACGGTCGTCGTTGCCATCGGCCGCGCGCCCGTGACGCTTGCGGTGGCGGAGACGGGAACTCCCGTTACGCGGCCTGTAATAGTTGCGGTTCCGGCACGAAGAAAGCCCGACGGCCCGGCCGGCGAAAGAGCCTCGGTGCCCCCGCAGGCGGCTGCTGTAGTACATAGCGCGACTGCGAAAACGGCCAATAGCCTGGAAATGAGCACACGCACCTCCTCGCGGGCCGTGAGAAAGGGGCACGTTCCGAACGCCTATGCCGTTCGCCGGCGATCGTCTCCGCGCGGGACGCGACGCCGATCAGGGGTGGAGCGGCGATCGTGCGCCTCAGCTTTGGCGGCGTCGAAGTGACGCCGCCATTCGTCGAGCTCTTTCCCCAGGGTGTCGATTCGCCGTCGATGATCCGACGTGCTGAAGCCCTTTCGTTCGGCCACTAAGCGGATCGTACTGATGTCTGCCGGGCGGAACCAATGAGCTGGGGCGATCGAGGGGGCGGCGCCGTTGAGACCTGACTGGCGCCGGTGTCTTCGGCGATCGGCACGTCGAAACTACGGCCACAGTCGTAGCAATACCAGTGTTCGCGCCGTTCCGTGTGGACGCGGATCGTATTTGGCGAGTGGCACCGCGAGCAATGACAGATAGGTAGCCGCACGGATGTGTCCCCCTATGAAACCGCCCGTTTGGATCGATCGAGCGGTGCGTCCAGCGGGCGTGGGCGTGGGGCTGCGATGTAGTGGCCTTGCCGCGTTCGAAGCAGGACACCATCACGAGTCAAGCGCTCCAGCACGATTCCGCAGGTGGTTGAGTCCATCTGCCAGAGGCGACATGCCTGGGCGAACGTGAGCCGTAATCCGGGCATCTCGCGAAACTCTCCGCGCACACGTTGAACCAGAGCTTCCATTTCGTCCTCCACGCTTCCAATGGGTTTGCGGACGGTGACAATGGCGGGCCGATTGTGCGGTTTGATTGCGTGTCGATCCAGATGGCAAAAATTCCAGCAACGCCCCTGTCACTATTAACAGGGCGGCTGAGAAGCGGCGAAAGTGTGTAGGATCGTCCGCGTCGCATGCGCATCGTCGCGATCGTCCTGGCCCTGCTCCTGCCCGCCACAGCAGCCGCTCAAGGTCGCGGTGGCGGCGCGAAACCTGCGGCACCGGCGCCCGCTGCGCCGCGCTGGCCGGATGGCACCATCAACCTCGGCGCCGCGCCAGGCCAGACCGGAATGTGGGACGGCGGCGAGCCGCTCACGACCATCCCCAGCAACTACGAGAGGCCCGGCGGCCAACCGCGGCCCGGTCTCGTCCACCTCGACAAAATTCCAATACAGCCATGGGCGAAGGCGCTCCTCGATGTGCGTCACGCCCGCTTTCTCGCGGATGAGCCGTATACGCGCTGCAAGCCGTCGCCCGCGGCGCGCGCGTTTCAAACCGCCTACGGCATCGAGCTGCTGAACCTGCCGGGCAGCGGCCGCATCTACCTGTTTCAAACGGGTGGAGCGCACTCGTTCCGCGTCATCTATATGGATGGCCGATCCCATCCCGCGACCATCGAACCGAGCTACTTCGGACATTCCATCGGATGGTGGGACGGCGACACGCTGGTGATCGATACGGTTGGCTTCAACGAGAACGCCTGGCTCGAACGCTGGGGAATGCCGCACACCGGCCGGCTCCGCACCATCGAACGCGTGACGCGGACCGACGTCAACACCCTGAGATACGAAATCACCGTTGACGACCCGGGCGCGTATACGGCGCCCTGGACGAGCGGCTACACCAAGCGTTGGAACCCGGGCATCGAGCCTTTCGAATACGTGTGCCAGGAGAACAACTACGGCCCGCAGCTGATGATTGGGGTCACGGGCGGTGACGTCCGCACGAGCACGGTCATCCCCTAGCCGCCATCGCGGACAGCTTCGGTTTCGGTGCCAGTTGCCGGCGGCTGGTTGCGAGAACCAGGAACTCCGTCGACGCGGGTGATGTAACTCACCGGGTGAGCCTGGGCGCGAGCGACATGTGACGCCGGCGCCGCTGCTATTGCCACTGACGTTTGACGTGCCCGGTGACCGCACACGATTCGAAGGCTGTCGTGCGGATCACCCAAGGCGACGGTGTGACCGTAAGTCCATGCCGGAGGGGCCGATTTTGCACGCCGCGAACCGGAGCCGCGAACAGGCGCGCCCGGTGAGTTCTACCGAGTGTCCGCGTCGAATGGGTTGCTTGGCAGGCACAGAAAGGCTCATGGCTCCCGCAGGCGCGGCCGATAATGCCAGACGAGTGATGTGTGACGATCCGCGCAGCTGCTAGCCGCCGCCGAGCCACGGACTCTTCGGGCTGCGCGGGCGATCCGGCGGCGGGACGTCGCGTCCTTCCCCGTCCGGATGATTGTGATGGTCTGGGGGAGGCGCCTGATCGCGCCCGTCGCCTTTTGCCGGCTGTGGCGCCAGCGGCCGCCGCTCGCTCGGGTCGTCGGTCTTCTCGGCCATGTGGCCCTCTACCGCCATCCTACGCGCATGCAGGCAGTGGAACTAATGAGATGGCGCGGTCACAACTTCCAGCCAGCTCGACGCGTCTAAATCGCTGTAGCGTCTCATGTATCTGACCAGAATTGCCGCGACGGCGCTGGCAACACTCGTTGCGCTGTATGGGCCCGTGCTCGCGCGTGCGCAGGCACCACCGGTGCTTCAAACCGTGTTGTCCGCTCAAGCCGCGGGGCCCGGCGATGTCGTGCGGCTCGACATCGCGTGCACCTGCGAAGCGACCGGCACGTCGGCCACCATCTTTGGCCGCCCCATCCACCTCGCGCGCGTCGGCGATCGCTGGCAGGGACTGATCGGCATCGATCTCGAAGTCAAGCCAGGCACCTATCCGATTGAAGTCGCCGTCACACCGACCGGTTCCGGCGCCATCGCCTCCGCGCAGACGCTGACGGTGATCGACAAGAAGTACCAGGTCCGCCGCCTCCGGGTGGCGCCAAACTTCGTTGACCCGCCTGCCAGCGAGCTCACCCGTATCCAGCAGGACGCGGCAGCGCTGCAGACGATCTTCGAAGCCGCCGGCAGCCCGCGGCAGTGGCAGGGCGCCTTTCAAGCGCCCGTCAGCAACCCGCCGAACAGCAGCTTTGGCGCGCGCAGCATCTATAACGGTCAGCCGAGAAGCCCGCACAGCGGCACCGACTTCAGCGCCAAAGCGGGTACGCCGGTCACGGCCCCGGCTTCAGGCCAGGTGGTGCTGGCCAGGTCCTTGTACTTCACCGGCAACACCGTGGTCCTCGATCACGGTCTCGGGCTCTACTCGCTGCTCGCGCACCTCCAGGAGATCGGCGTGAAGGAGGGCGATCACGTCACGCGCGGAGACGTCGTCGGACTCGTCGGCGGCACCGGCCGCGTGACCGCACCGCATCTGCACTGGAGCGTGCGGCTGAACAACGCGCGCGTCGATCCGCTATCGGTGCTGGCGGTGACGAAGGACCTGCGTGAGTGAGCAGGAAATCGCAGTTCGCGATCTCCTGCTCGTCGACACGCCTCAGTAACCCGACGCTACAGCTTCTTCTCCGATAAACACGCCATTACGCCACGTATTCAGGCATCGCGGGTGGGTAAATACAGAAGGCCCGTCGGGAACGCTGTACGTGATGTCGTCAACGAGCGCGCCGCCGGGCGGATTCAGATTCAATTCGTTGCGCGTGCGCTTCGCGATCTCGTGATCCGCGCATGACGTGTCACCGCTGATTCCGAGGCCACCGACGATTTTGGTTCCCCTGTAAATCGGGACGCCGCCGCCGAAGAAGATCAAACCGCCACCGATCTGGTTGGTACCCCCTGCTTGGCCTCCGGGAGCCGCGTTGAGCGACGGGTGCCACAAGTTGGATTGACCGAGGCTCCACAGTGAGTGGCCCGGCTGCGTGAACGTGTACAGCCGCGCTGTCGACAGGGCCAGTGTGTCGAGGCTGAACGCGTTCGCGGTGTAGGCCTTGGCTTTTGCAATCGCCTGGCTACCGGGCCACACCTGCGTGGGATCCGCGGTCGTCGTGATATACGCGCAGATCTCGCCGTCGCGGTTCACGACCGCGCCCCACATCCGCGCGCCTCCAAAGAGACCACCGGCGTTGGAAATCTTCGCCGCGGCCAGCATTGCCTGGCGCAGCTCAGACGCCGACGGGACGTCATTGCAGTTCGCCGCAGCCGCGTCCGTCGCCGAACACAGCGCTGCAGCCATCAGCACCCCAAGAATCTTTTTCATGGCTCTCCTCATTTGCGAAGCGCAGGAACTTCCTGAGCGCGCGGACTTATATCACAGCGCTGCGCGGGTGAAACGCAGGATTGCGGATAACATTTGAGCAACGTGCAGCACGCGATTTTCGAAATCGTCGAGAAGCTCTCTGGCGTCGGCGAACTGTTTCAGGATGGAACAGTCCTGCGGCAAGTCCGCTACTCGATCACGCGCTATCAGGGCATGCTGGTCGGCTCCGGCATGCCGGTCCCCGGTCTGCACCGGATCGAAGGTGCCACTGACTACGAAGTGACCGACGTCTCGCTGATCGGCCGGCCGCTGACGTTGCGCCTCGAGGACGGCCGGGCGATCGGCGTCACGCTGGCCGCGCGCGACGGCCGCATCCTGAGCGAAGGGCACGGGCCGGGCGGCCGCTGCCGCTGCTGTTGACAGTGTACTAATCTACTAGTACAATCGTCCGCGTGGCGATTGTCTCCGTCGATTCGCGGGACCGCACGCCCATTTACGCGCAGCTCGAACGCGCCCTGCGCGCGGCCATTGCCACCGGCAGGCTCGCGGCCGGCGACCAGTTGCCGACCGTCCGCCAGCTCGCCGTCGAACTGAGCATCAACGCCAACACGGTCGCGCGCGTCTACGCCGAGCTCGAACGCGCGGGCATCCTCGAAACGCGCCGCGGCGTCGGCACCTTCGTCAGCGCCACGCCGGCGCAGGCGCACCCGCCAAAACAGCACGAACGGCGGCTTCGGACCTTCATCACCCGGCTGCTGGCCGACGCCTCGGCCGCCGGCTTCACGCTCGACGACATTCTCGAAGGGCTTCAGGCACATCGAAAGGGAGATACGTAATGGCCGACATCGGCATTCCTGTCAACGGGCCGCGCCTCAACGTGATCTCGCTGGCGATCTTCATCGTCTCGATCGCCGCGGCGGTGATTGTCGGCGTCCGGACCGAGAACCTGATCGCACCGACGGTGATCATCCTCGTCGGGCTGGCGCTGATGCAGTCGCCGCGCGTCGCACAGCAGTGGGAGCGGGGCGTGGTGCTGCGCCTCGGCCGCTACGTCGGGCTTCGCGGCCCCGGATTGTTCTGGGTCGTTCCCTTCGTCGACTCCGTGTCGTCGTGGATCGATCAGCGAACGATCACCACCGGCTTCGCTGCCGAACAAACGCTGACGTCCGACACCGTCCCGGTCAACGTCGACGCGGTGCTCTTCTGGATGGTGCACGACGCGGAGAAGGCGGCGCTGGAGGTGCAGAACTACCGCACGGCAATCAGCTGGGCTGCGCAGACAGCGCTGCGCGACATCATCGGCCGCACGGCGCTGACCGACCTGCTGCGCGGGCGCGAGAAGATCGAAGCGGACCTTCAGCAGCTGATCGATCAGCGGTCCACGCCGTGGGGCGTCACGGTCTCGGCCGTGGAAATGCGCGACGTGGTGATTCCCGTCGCGCTGCAGGACGCGATGTCACGGGAAGCGCAGGCGGCGCGCGAGAAGCAGGCGCGCATCATCCTCGGCCAGGCGGAGATGGAGATCGCCCACTCCTTTTCAGAGGCCGCCAAGGCGTATCACGACGACCCGACGGCGCTGCACCTGCGCGCGATGAACATGCTGTACGAGGGTCTCAAGGAGAAGGGCGCGCTGATGCTCATCCCCAGCAGCGCGGTGGAATCGATGGGCATGGGCGGGCTGCTCGGCGCCGCGGCGCTGCGGCAGCAGTCGCTTACCGGTGGCGGCGGCGAAGTGAAATAACGCGTGTCGCGAATCGCGACTGCGGGCGTGCCGGACGCGGCAGATCCGGAAACACGGCGAACAGGTCGAGCAGTTCCCTACGATCGACCCGCACCACCTTCGGCCGCCGCGGGTTTGGCACCTCGGCAATCGGGCGCTGACGTGGCACAGCCATGAGATCGATCGGCGGACTCAACGGGACGCGACCGTGCTTCGGAGGCGCCCCGGGCATGCGCTGCGGCGGCGCATTGGCGAGCGGGGATCGACGCGGTCTCTTCTTCATCAAAACAGGTCGCGCGAGAAGCTTAGCGCGAAGGCGGCTGTGCGAACATAGTTCAGATTGCATCGAACAGCCGCATTCGTAACCGCAATTGTCTTGATGGTGCCGGTGCTGTTCGTGCAGGCACAGGGCACTCCGCCGCCGGCGCCGCTGACCCTGATTGCCCGAGAGGGGCGGCGCCCGGTCCCCACCACCATGGTGAGCGGCCAGGAGCTCATCGCGCTGGACGAGGTGGCGTCGTTGTTCCAGGTGACGGTCGCCGAGGACGCGCCGACCGGCGCTGTCACGGTGACGTTTCGCGGCCGTACCATCGTGCTGTCGTCCACGCAACCGATCGCATCCGTGAACGGCCGTGTGGTCACACTGCCGGCGCCGGTGTCGCGATCGGGACGCCGGCTTCTGGTTCCGGTCGAGTTTCTTCCCCGCGCACTCGCTCCCATCTACGACCGCCGCCTGGACCTGCGGCGAACGTCGCGTCTGCTGATCGTCGGTGACGTCGTCGTCCCCCGCGTTGCCGCGCGCGTGGACGCCGTCGGGCCGCCAACGCGGGTGACCATTGAAATCAGTCCCGCTGCGCCGGCGACGGCGACGCCCGACGTCGGCCGGGTCATCGTCCGCATCGAAGCGGACGCGCTCGACCTTGCGCTGCCTCCGGGCGGCGGAGGACTCATCGATCAGATTCGCGCCGGGGATCAGCCCAACACCATCGTTCTGGTCCTTGGCGGAAATGCGGGCATGCCGCGGACGGCAACCGCGACGGCCGATGGCGTCGCTCGAATCACGGTCGAAGTACCCAGCACGGCGCCGGCCCCCGCCGAATCAGCGATTCCCCCACCGGCTCCTGCGCCTGCCTCCGACGTGCTGTCTGCCGCCGCGCGACGACAATTCGATCTGGTGGCGATCGACCCGGGACACGGCGGCAACGATCCCGGCGTTCGGACGGCCGATGGGCTGGAAGAGAAGGAGCTGACGCTCGACGTCGCGCGCCGGCTGCGGCAGCGGCTCGAAACACGACTCGGCGTTCGCGTGATCATGACGCGCGAAGACGATCGAGCCATCGCGATCGACGAGCGGGCTGCGGTGGCGAACAACAGCAAGGCCGATCTCTTCATCAGCCTGCACGCGAACGGAGCGCTCGGAGCCGGGATGTCCGGCGCGGAGGTCTACCTTCTCAGTCTGGATCGCGAGGGAGAGGCGGTGCGCCGCAGACGGCGGACGGACGCCGTCTCGCTGCCCGCGCTCGGCGGCGGCCGCCGCACGCTCGAAGTGGTGCCGTGGAACCTGGCCCAGGCGGCGCACATCGAGACCTCGTCCACGTTCTCGGCGATGCTCGAGGAGGAACTGCGGCGACGGATCCCCGTCAGCCCGCGCGCCGTGCAGCGCGCCGGCATGCGCGTGCTCACCGGCGCGAACATGCCTGCGGCTCTGGTGGAGATGGCGTATCTCACCAATCCCGAGCAGGCGGGCAAAGCGCGCTCGGACGAGTTCCGCAATAGTGTCGCGGACGCGCTGTACGAAGCCATCGCACGGTTTCGCACGTTCGCCGACGAGAAAGTCGCACCGTGAACCCGGGCCGGATTCTGCCCGTCGCGATTGGCGTCGCTCTGCTCGGGCTGCTCGCGTGGGGCGTGACCTCGCTGCTGGAACGGCTGACGGAACGCGATACCGCGACCGTGGTTACGGCGACGCCTCCGCCGCCGAGCGAGACGCCGCACATCGCCGCAACCCTGTTCTATGCGACAGCCGAAGGCGATGCCCTGCTTCCGGTGCAGCGCGAGGTCCCGCTCGCCGACGGGCTCGTTGCACAAGGCCGCCAGATCCTGACAGCACAGTTCGCCCCGCCGCCCGCCCCTTATACATCCGCGATCCCGCCGGGGACCATGCTCCGCGCGTTTTACGTCACTGAAAAAGGGGACGCCTTCGTCGACGTCAGCGGCATCTCCGCGGCGCATCCCGGCGGTTCGTTGACCGAGCTGCTGACCGTGTACGCCATCGTCAATGCCGTGACCGCGAACCTCCCCGCCGTTCAGCGGGTGCAGATTCTCGTGGACGGCAAGGAAGTGGACACGATTGCCGGGCACGTCGACATCCGGCAGCCGTTGTTGCGCGACACGTCTCTGGTACGCGCGGCTGAAGCCGCGCCGTAAAGCAATTCAAAATGCAAAATGCAAAATGCAAACTAAAACGCGGGCCCCGGGTTGGATCTGAGAAGCCAAATCACTCAGGGTTTGCATTTTGAATTTTGAATTTTGAATTACAGTGAAAGAACCTCTATGCGTTCCGACGGCCGTCTCCCCGAGCAGCTCCGCCCCACACGTATCACTCCGAACTATCTGATCCACGCCGAAGGGTCCGTGCTCGTCGAAGCGGGCAAAACGAAAGTCATCTGCACCGCCAGCGTCGAGGACCGCGTGCCGCCGTTCCGGCGGAACAGCGGCAAGGGGTGGGTCACCGCGGAGTACGGGATGCTGCCGCGCGCCACCACGACGCGCACGCAGCGGGAATCGTCGGCGGGTCGCGTCGGCGGGCGGACGCAGGAGATTCAGCGGCTCATCGGGCGTTCCCTGCGGGCCGTGACCAAGCTCGAGGAACTTGGCGAGCGCACGGTCACGCTCGACTGTGACGTCATCCAGGCCGACGGCGGGACGCGCACGGCGTCCATTTCCGGCGCGTTCGTCGCTCTCGTCCTGGCGCTGAGCAAGCTGCGCGAGCAGGATGTCATCCGGACGATGCCCATCACCGACTACGTTGCCGCCACCAGCGTGGGCATCGTGGAAGGCGAACCGATGCTCGACCTGGCGTATACCGAGGATTCACGCGCCGACGTGGACATGAACGTGGTGAAAACCGGCGGCGGACTCTACATCGAGCTGCAGGGCACCGCCGAGGCGCTCCCCTTCGGCCGGGAAGCGCTCAATCGCCTGCTCGACCTCGCCGACACCGGAACGCGTCAGCTGTTTGCGCTGCAGCGCGGACTTGTTGGTCAGTACTTGAACACGCGGACGTGACAACGTCCGCGCCACGGCGATGACGCGGCTGCTCATCGCGACGACCAATCGCGACAAGCTGCGCGAGATCCAATCCATCCTGACCGGAATACCGGTCGAACTCCTCACGCTCGCCGATCTGCCGGCTGCAGACGAACCGGCCGAAACCGGTATCACCTTCGCGGAGAATGCCCGGCTGAAAGCCGTGCATTACGCCGATGCCGCGGCGGGCGTAATCCGGGATCCGGAGCTGCTGACAGTTGCGGAAGACTCGGGGCTCGTCATCGATGCGCTCGACGGCGAGCCCGGCATCCGCTCCGCTCGTTTCCTGCGGCCCGACGCCTCCTACCCGGAGCGCTTCGACGAGATTTACCGCCGGATGTCGTCGCACCCCGCGGCGCCACGCACCGCGCGGTTCATCTGCGCGCTGGCGGCCGTTCGGGGTGGCGGCGTCGTGTTCGAAACGACAGGCGTGATCGAGGGGGAAATCAGTCCTTCACCGCAAGGGACTCGTGGATTCGGATACGACCCGATATTCCTGTATCCACCTTACGGACAAACCCTCGCCGAAGTGAACGACGCGGACAAGCTGCGCGTGGCACACCGCGGTCACGCGTTCCGAAGCCTGCGCGCATGGCTGGAATCAGAGGGGGGAATATAGAACGGAGAACGTTGGCGCTGTTCTCCGTTCCATCACCCAGTGTCTGGCCGCGAGCAATTACGCCCGGGTTCGTGGGGGCGGGACGGTTTGGCCGGTCGGTCTTACGGCTCGTAGGAAGGAATTAATA
>JBOGIQ010000089.1:0-18661 GCA_050742535.1 Vicinamibacterales bacterium
GCGATGGTCTTCCAGACGAACGCGGCATAAGGCGAGCCGTCGGCCGGCCTGACCGTGATGTCGCTGCCATCGAGATCGAGCGTGGGAAACTCGCGCTCGGCCGGCGACGGCACGTAGCTGGTGATCGCGTCGAGCAGCGGCTGGATCGCGATCATGTGCGACGCCGAGGTGCACAGCAGCGGGAACAGCTTGCCGGTCATGGTCGCGGTGCGCAGGCCGGCGACGAGCTGCTCCTGCGTCAGCGTACCTTCGGCAAAGAACGTTTCCATCAGCTGTTCGTCGGCCTCGGCGACCGACTCGATCAGCTGCTCGCGCGCCTTCTGCGCGCGGTCGGCGAGCGCGTCGGGAATCTCCCCCTCGGTCACCTTGCCGCTGTTGTCGCCGGCGTAGGTCAGCGCCTTCATGCGCACGAGGTCGATGACGCCGTTGAACGCCTTCTCCTCGCCGAGCGGAATCTGGATCGGCGCAATTTCACGGGCGCAGTCGCGATGGAGGGTTTCGAGGCTGCGGTCCAGGCTGGCGCGTTCGCGGTCCAGCTTGTTGACGACCACGATCCTGGGCAGGTTGAGCGAGGCGGCCTCGGCCCAGAGCTTCTCGGTCTGGACTTCCACCCCGTGAACCGCATCGACGACGACGACCGCGGCTTCGACGACGCGCAGCGCGGCACGGGCATCAGAGAGGAAATTGGCGAAGCCCGGCGTGTCGATGATGTTGACCTTGGATTTCTGCCATTCGGCGTGCGCGAGGCTGGAGGACAGGGTGTGCTTGCGGGCAATTTCCTCTTCGTCGAAGTCGGTGGTGGTGGTGCCGTCGTCCACCTTGCCGAGCCGGTTGACGGCGCCGGCGGCGAAGAGCATTGCCGAAACGAGCTGCGTTTTGCCGCTTCCGCCGTGGCCGACGAGAGCCACATTGCGGATAGCGGCGGCGTCATAGACCTTCATACGGGGTTCTCCTCCTGCTCCGCGCGCCGGCGCGAAGCCCCGAGACACGAACCGACAGAAATGAGCGCCCGCGAGGGGGAGTCGGATCATGCCACCCGGCTTTGCGAGCCGCAAGGCGCGTGAGACTTCTACAATGATGTCTCTTCTTTTCGCTAAGACTACATCTTTGTCATAACAGCCCGTGCGGGCCGGATTGCACGCCGTTTTTGTGGCGCCCGGAGGCGGTTCGTCCCGGCGGTCACCCGGTCCGGGCGGTGCGCGGCGCGGCGTTCGACGAACGGTCCAGCTGTTCTGACGATCGCCTTAATCCAACAATCATGTCTGGAGATCCATTGTTGGCGACAGAAACGTAGTCTCGTCTTCACGGGCGACCGCGCGGATCGCAGGGTTTCCGGCCAAAAAGAATGGATCGCGGGTTCCCGCCAGATCGCCTCAGCTGGATCCCATCTTGCTCAATTGCACCGCAGCCCGCACGACCCGGCGGGTGTCCTTTATCTCTCCGTGACGAGGTGAACGAATGATCGAAGCTGCAGATACCGCATGGATGCTGGTGGCAACGGCGTTGGTCCTGCTGATGACGCCGGCGCTGGCCTTCTTCTACGGCGGGCTCGTGCGATCGAAGAACGCGCTGAACACGATGATGATGAGTTTCATCTCGTTGGGTTTTGTCGGCGTGCTGTGGGCGGTCGTGGGCTACTCGTTGGCGCTGACCGCCGGAAACAATTACATCGGCGACCTGTCGCTCGCCTTCCTCAACGGGGTGGGTCTTGAAAGCGGGGGGACCATTCTCGGGGACGTCTCGAAGATTCCGCACGTCCTCTACATGGCCTTCCAGGCGACGTTCTGCATCATCACGGCGGCGCTGATTTCCGGCGCCATCGTCGAGCGCATGCGCTTCTCGGCCTACGTGACGTTCATTTCGCTCTGGTCGATTGTTGTCTACGCCCCGATTGCGCATTGGGTGTGGGGCGGCGGCTGGCTGGCGGATCTCGGCGCCTGGGACTTCGCCGGTGGCACGGTCGTGCACGTCAACGCCGCTGCGGCCGCGTTCGTGGCCGCGCTCGTGGTCGGTAAGCGCTCCGACTACGGATCGGTCTCGATTCTTCCGCACAATGTGCCGTTCGTCCTCCTCGGCTCCGGCCTGCTCTGGTTCGGCTGGTTCGGCTTCAACGCCGGCAGCGCCGTGGCCGCCAACGGGATCGCAGGCCTCGCGTTCACGACGACGATGCTGGCCCCGGCGGCGACCCTGGTCGTCTGGACGTTCTGCGACATGCTGCGGTCGAAGAAGGCCACGGCGGTGGGCGCGGCGACGGCGATTGTGGTCGGTCTGGTGGCGGTGACCCCGGCAGCCGGCTTCATCAGCCCGATGCACGCCATCCTCCTTGGTGGCATTGCGGCGATTCCGAGTTATCTCGCGCTGATGATTCGCGCCAAGACCTCGCTGGACGACTCGCTGGACGTGGTGGCGGCACACGGCGTCGGCGGCACGGTCGGCGCGCTGCTGACCGGCGTGTTCGCCTCGAAGGCGCTCAACGGCGTGTTCGACGGCGCGCTGTATGGCAACCCGGGTCAGGTCCTTTCCCAGGCCTACGCCGTGCTGGGCGCCATGGTCTACAGCGCGGTGGCCAGCTTCATCCTCCTCAAGCTGATCGGCATCGTGATGCCGCTGCGCGCGACCACCAATGAGGAAGGCGAAGGTCTCGACGTGACGGCCCACGGCGAAGAGGCGTACATGCACGTCGGCGGATCGGCGCCGGTCATGCGCGAGAAGACGAAGTCGCAGGGCAGTCTGTCGCCGGCACGCGCCGACGCCTGAGGGCTGAACTCCCAGCGTCCAATTCCCAACTCCCAAAAAGCGTTGGGCGTTGGAAGTTGGAAATTGGGACGTGATGGAAGGCCTGCGCCCCCGGGCGCGGGCACGGCGGAGTGGCTGGTTCTCCGGCGCAGCGGCGGGGGAAGTCAGAGCCCGGGCGCCCCGGCGGCGGCGAACTGTTTCTCTTTGAGGGTTGAATGAAACGAGCGATGTGCAAACTGACTCTTTCCGCGGCACTGTGCGCGGGCCTTCTCGGCGTGTTTGCGGCACCAGCCGCGGCGCAGGACGTCGCGGTGACAGGCGGTCTGGATGTGACCAACCGCTACATGTTCCGCGGCATTCGACAGAACCGCGGCGAAGCGTCGATCTGGCCGTTCGCTGATGTCGGTATTCCCGTGTCCACGGGCGATGGCGCCGTCAAGACCGTCACCGTCAACATCGGCACCTGGAATGCGTTTCACACCGAGCTCTCTGACGTGTTCAACCGCGACGGCGAGCTGACCAGCAACAAGTGGTACGAATCCGACCTGTATGCCACGCTCGGCGTCGGCTTCAGCAAAGCGTCGCTTGGGTTCACCTACACCTCGTACATGAGCCCGGGCAACTACTTCCACAACGTCCAGGAACTGGCGATCAAGGTGACCGGCGACGACAGCGGCGCGCTCGGCAAGGCGGCGCTGAAGCCGTACGGTCTCATCGCCTTCGAGCTTGGCGACGGGCAGGCGGATGGTGGCGCGGAGAAGGGCGTCTACGTCGAGCTCGGCGTGTCGCCCGGCATCTCGACGGACCAGGTGTCGGTGGCGTTTCCGATCAAGCTCGGATTGAGCGCCAAGGACTACTACGAGTTCGGCAGCGGCGACGACGCCAAGTTCGGGTATTTCAGCGTCGGCGGCGTGGTGACCGTTCCGATCAACTCGAACTGGAATGTGCACGGCGGTCTCGAACTGCAGTTGTACGGTGACCGGCTTCGTGCGGTGAACGGCTTCGGCGACGACTTCGATCGTCGCTACACCGGTATCGCGTCCATTGGTATCGGTTTCTCGTATTAGGTCAGGCAACGTCTGAGGCGGGGCTCGCGGCGGGCCCCGCCGACGTATCCAGTGCCTCCAGCACATATGCTAGATGCGGCGGCGGGAGGCAAGTATCACGATATGTCGGTGACCGAGCCGGGCCCCGTCGGTTCCAGGCTCACGCAGGTGTTGGCGGCCGCGCGCGCCGAGCTGACGGCGGACGTCCGCCGTGGCGCCGGGGGGCGCGGTGCGCTCGAACGATACTCGGATCGCGTCGATGCGATGCTGCGGCAGCTGTTTACCGACGCCGCCCCGCCGGAGAGCGCGGTCATCCTCGCGCTGGGCGGGTATGGACGACGGCATCTCTGCCTCCATTCCGACATCGATCTGCTGGTGTTGTTTGGCGGCCGCATCGGCGCCGCGGAGGAACAGTTCCTGCGGGGGTTCCTGCACCCGCTATGGGACATCGGCGTCGTCGTCGGCCATCAGGTGCGGGAGCTCGACGACTTCCGCGAGCTCGAGGCGGACAACCCGGAGTTCCTGCTGGCACTGCTCGATGCGCGGCCGTTGGCCGGTGCCCGCACGCTCTTTGATCGGTTCAGCGCGCTGTTTCACACGCCGGAGACGCACGCACACATTCTGACGTCGCTGCTCCAGCTGATCGGGGAGCGGCACGCGCGGTTCAACGCGACGCTCTACCAGCTGGAGCCCGATGTGAAGGAATCTCCCGGCGCGCTGCGCGATCTGGCGGCGACGCGGACGATTGCGCTGCTGACCGATCCGCTGCTGCTCCGCCGCGGGCCAGCCGATCCGGCGCGGTTCGACGACGCCGAGGACTTCCTGTTGCGCGTGCGATCGTCGCTGCACATGGAGACCGATCGCAACCAGAACGTGCTCAGCCACGAGCTGCAGGAGCGAGCCAGCGATCTGCTCGCGTACCCGGGAACGGAGCCGCGCCAGCGCGTGGAACGACTGATGAGCGACTACTTCCGGCACGCCCGCACCGTCTCCCGCTCCCTCGAATGGGCGCGGAAGACGGCGCCTGCGCCGGTCGGTCCGAATCTCGGCCTGTCGCGCGATGGCATCCGCTTTCTCGATCCGATCCAGGCCGCCCGCGATCCGTCGTCCTGGATCGGCGCCTTTCAGGCGGCGATCAACGCCGGCACGGAGGTCACCGAGGAAGCGCTGTCGTGCGTGCAGCAGCACGTCGACCGCTACCGCGCGGACGACTTCTTTCCGGATCAGGCGGCGCGTGCGGCGCTGCTGAAGCTCCTCAAGCCGCGCGAGGGGCTGTACGCGCGCCTCTCGGAAATGCACGACTGCGGGCTGCTGGGGCGGGTCTTTCCGGAGTTCCAGGCGATTTCGTGGCGCGTGGTCCGCGACTTCTATCACAAGTACACCGTCGACGAGCACACGCTGCTGACGATCCGCAACCTCGAGCGGCTGGCGACGACCACGGATCCGTACCGTCAGCGCCTGCGCAACGTGCTCAACGAGCTGCCGGAGCCGGAGCTGCTCGTCCTGTCGCTCCTGCTGCACGACGTCGGCAAGTGGCGCGACGACGACCATGCCACCGAAAGCGTGCGCATGGCGCGCGACGTGGTCGACCGGCTCCAGCTCGGCGCCGAGCAGCGCGACACGGTCCTGTTCCTGATCAAACACCACCTGCGGATGTCGCTGGTCGCCTTCCGCCGCGACACGGAAGACCCGGACATCGTCAAGGACTTTTCCGCGTTCATCGGCACGGAGGCGCGGCTGAAGATGCTGTGCCTGATGACGCTGGCGGACGTCGAGGCGGTCAGTCCCGAAACGCTGACGCCGTGGAAAGAAGAGCTGCTGTGGCGGCTCTACGTGGACACCTACAATCACCTCACCCAGCGCTACGGCGACGAGCGCATCGAGCGCAGCCAGGCCGGTGTGGACGAGTTGCTCGCCCAGTGTCCCCCGGACCTCGATCCGCCGGAGATCACGCGGTTCCTCGAGGGGCTGCCGCAGCGGTACCTGCAGCTCTTCCCGCGCGAGGCGATCTACCGGCACGTCCGCCTGGCGCGCGGGATTCAACCTGACGAGGTGCACCTCTCGATCGAGCGCCACGACACCACGGTGTGGACGCTCTCCGTCGCCACGCTCGACAAGCCGTACCTCTTTTCGAATATCTGCGGCGTGCTGTCGTCGTTCGGCATGGACATCATCCGCGGCCACGCCTTGACCAACCCGAGCGGACTGGTCCTCGACGTCTTTCAGTTCACCGACGACGAGCGATTCCTGGAGTTGAACCGCGACGCGCAGGATCGGCTGCTGCACGTTCTCGAGGACGTCGTCGGCGGGCGCGAGGAGGTGGCGGTGCGGCTGCGCGGACGGGAGCGCGGAGCCCTCGCCGTGCGCAGCGGCGCCCGCTTCCCGGCGGTCGTGCGCGCCGACAACGAGGCGTCCGGCCGCTACACCATTCTCGATATCGTCGCCACGAACGCGCTCGGGCTGCTCTACCGGATCAGCCGTGTGATCTCCCGTCACGGCTGCGACGTCGATCTCGTGCTGATTGCCACCGAAGGCGAGAAGGCCCTCGACGTCTTTCACATCACCAAGGGTGGATCGAAACTGACCGACGCGGAGCAGCAGGAGCTGACCGCAGACCTTCTACGCATACTGGAGGACACGCAATGAAAATGATCAAGAGCATCATCCGCCCCAACAAGGTGGACGATGTCAAAGACGCGCTGGCGAAGCTGAACATCGCGGGCATGACGGTGACCGAGGTGCGTGGCCACGGCAAGCAGAAGGGACATACCGCGATTTACCGCGGCAAGGAATACAACGTCAGTCTGCTGCCGAAGATGGAGATCGAAGTGGTCGTGCCCGACTCGCTCGCCGACGATGCGATCAAGGCCATCGTCACCGCGGCGCGAACCGGCGAGATCGGCGACGGCCGCGTGTTTGTGATGCCGGTGCAGGAGAGCTATCGTATTCGGACGGGAGAACGCGAGGCGTAACAACTGGCCCATTCGCTGCAGCTGCTGCTGATTCTGGCGCTCGTCGTCGCCGCCGCCAAACTTGCCGGCGCGCTGGCGAACCGAATCGGGCAGCCGTCGGTATTCGGCGAGATCCTTGCCGGACTGATCCTCGGCCCGACCGTGCTCAACGTGCTCGGGTGGCCGCTGTTCGCCACCCCCGAGCCCGGGCCGCTCCATTCCGCGCCCGACCTGCTCGCCGTCGTCCGCGACCTCGCCGACGTCGGCGTCATCCTGCTCATGTTCGTGGCGGGGCTCGAGACCGACCTCGCCGAAATGCGTCGCGTCGGCAAGGTGGCCTTCTGGGCCGCCTTCGGCGGCGTCGTGCTGCCGATGGCGGGCGGGATCGCCACTGCGCTCCTCTTCGGCCTGCCGCTCTACTGGGAGGCCATTTTCATCGGCACGATCCTCACGGCGACGAGCGTCAGCATCTCTGCGCAGACATTGATGGAGCTCGGCGCGCTGCGGTCGCGCGAGGGCGCGACGATTCTCGGCGCCGCGGTCATCGACGACGTCATGGGCATCATCGTCCTCTCGTTCGTCGTCGCGTTCGCCAGGGCATCGACGGGAGGTGTTGATGTCGGCGGCGTGGCGCTGGTTGTGGTCAGGATGGCCGCCTACTTTGCCGTCGCCGTCGCCGCCGGCCGGCTGCTCACGCCGGTGTTACGCTGGGTGGGGCGCCTGCCGGTGACGCAGGCGGTTCTCTCGGGCGCCCTCGTCATCGTATTGGTCTACGCGTGGGCGGCCGAATATGGCGGCGGGGTCGCCGCTATTACCGGGGCGTACCTGGCGGGAGTTCTCATCGCGCAGACGCCCTTCAAGCAGCAGATCGATGCGGGCGTTCACCCGCTGACCTACTCGATATTCGTTCCTCTGTTCTTCATCGGCATCGGGCTCCAGGCCAACGGCCGCGAGCTCGGCGACAGCGTGGCCTTCACCGTGGCGCTGGTCGCGGTCGCCATCGCCGCCAAGGCGGTGGGCAGCGGCGTCTTCTCCCGTGCCTTCGGCTTCAGCACCGCCGAGTCGATCA
This sequence comes from Vicinamibacterales bacterium, assembly GCA_050742535.1. Lineage (GTDB taxonomy): Bacteria > Acidobacteriota > Vicinamibacteria > Vicinamibacterales > UBA2999 > Gp6-AA40. The sequence goes on from JBOGIQ010000089.1 coordinate 7,803, forward strand.
GGGTCGGCGTGGGGATGATCTCCCGCGGGGAAGTCGGATTGATCGTCGCCGGCTACGGACTTGCGAACGGCCTGATCGGTCAGCCGGTGTTTTCCGCCAGCGTCATCATGGTGCTCGTCACCACGATGGTGACGCCGCCGCTGCTGCGATGGACCTGTCCGCGGCGTCCGTTTCCAGGAGACGCCGTGGTCGAGGAATCGGTCGGACACGCGCCGCGAGGCTCCCGTTAGGTAGAGGCCGACGTTGACGTCGGCCTTCACTCGTAGCGCAACGCTTCGATCGGATCGAGGCGCGAGGCGCGGACGGCTGGGAACATGCCCGCGACGATGCCGACCGTGGCGGAGAAGCCGAGCCCCATCGCAAACGCCCACAGCGGGAGTGAGACGGGGAAGCCGGTTGCCAGATTGACGGCGATCCCGATGCCGGCGCCGATGATGATGCCGAGGATGCCGCCGACCGACGTCAGCGTCGCCGCCTCAGCGAGGAACTGGACGAGTATCTCCGCACGCCGTGCGCCCAGCGCCTTGCGGACGCCGATCTCCCGGGTGCGTTCCGTGACCGAGATCATCATGATTGCCATCACGCCGATGCCGCCGACCATCAGCGCGATCGACGAGATCACGACCAGTGCGAGCAGTACGGCGCGACTGATCTGCTCCCACGTTCGCAGGAGCGCGTCCTGCGTGATGATGTCGAAGTCGTTCGGTTCGTCCAGCTTGAGCCCGTGCCGGACGCGCATGATCTCTTCGACTTCGGCCAGGGCCTGACCCGGTGCCGCGTCGTCGCGCGGCAGAATTCCGATGATGCCGCCGAAGGCATTGCTGTCGCGCAGTGGTCGCGTGACGTCGATGTTGAAGACAACCTGGTGTGTCGTGTACGGGATGATGGCGAGGTTGTCCTGTCCCGTATCGAGGCTGCCGAGGGACGGCCTCTTGTCCATGACGCCGATGACCGTATATTCGATCGCGCCCAGCCGGATTCTCTTGTTGATCGGGTCGATCCCCTTCGAGCCGAACAGCACCTGATATGGGCCGTCGCCGAGGACGACCACCCGTCGCCGATGCGTCACTTCCGGCTCGGTGAAGAAGCGGCCCAGCTGCAGCTTCATGAAGCTGATCGTTGCGTAGTCGGTGCTGACGCCGAGAATCTGGTTACTCGACGTTCGCTCGCCCCGGTAGAACGCCCGTTCCGCTGTCGATTGCGGACCCTCGCCGACCATGATGTCGACCACCCGCACCGACGGCGCCAGCCGCTCGATCGCCTCGGCGTCGCCGACGGTCAGAGAAGGACGCCGCATCAGATCGTCGAACTCGGCGCCGCCACTGATGCTGACGATGCTCAGCTTGCTCAAGTAAATCGTGTTGGGGCCCAGTTGCTCGATGCTCGATCGCAGCGAACTGTCGAAGCCGCGGATCAGCGACGTCATGCCGACGATCGACGTGATGCCGATGACGACGCCGAGCACGGTCAGTCCGGAGCGCATCTTGTTCGTGCGCAGGGTCTCCAGCGCCATGCGCAGGACTTCGCCTAACAACCCCTTATTCACGTCTGAGTGCCTCAATCGGGTCGAGTGCGGCGGCGCGCGCGGCGGGGTAGGCGCCGAAGAACAGGCCGACCGCCGCCGTAATGCCTATTCCGAGAATAATCGACCAGACTTCCAGCGTCGCCGGCAGCGGCGTCACCGCGGCGAGGATCATCGCCAGCGTGAACCCGAGGAGGGTGCCGACGAGGCCTCCGAACGTCGACAGCGTAATCGACTCGGTGAGCACCTGCGACATGATGTCGCGGCGCTTCGCGCCGAGCGCCTTCCTCAGCCCGATCTCGCGCGTCCGTTCACTGACGACCATCAGCATGATGTTCATGATGACGATGCCGCCGACGAGCAGCGACAGGGCGACGATGCCGACGAGCACGGCAAAGATCCCGTTGGTCGCCTGGGCATACAGTCCCAGAACCGTATCTGACGACAGCATGCCGAAGTTATCGGGTTCGGCCGGCTTCAGCCGTCGCGCCACGCGCAGCGCCACGGTGGCGTCATCCATGGCGGCGTCGAGTACTTCGGGACTGGACGGCTTCGCCAGCAGCTGCAGCGACTGTCGCGCGCCGAACAGTCGCATGTAGGCGCCAAGCGGGATGACCGCGAAGCCGTCCATCGACTGCCCGAACGACGCCCCGCGCCTCTTGCTGACCCCGACGACGCTGAATTGGATGCCGGCAATACGGATGGTCTTGTCGAGCGGATTCGTCTGCCCGAACAGGCGGTCGGCGACGTCCCAGCCGATGATGGCGACAGGGCGGCTGCGCTCGACCTCCGCCGGCGTCATCATCCGGCCTTGCTCGGCATTGTAGTTGGAGAAGTTCCCATACTCGCTCGTGACCCCGTTGATCTGGATGTTCTCGAGCTCTGTCGTACCGTAGGACACCGTGGCATTGCGGCCGGCGGTGCCCATCACCGAGACGATGTTGTCCCCGAAGTTGCGTACCGCCCTCGCCTCGACCATCGTCAGCAGCGGGTTGTTCCGCGTGCGCTCCTCGTCATCCTCGGAACGGATGATTCCGCGGCGGGCGATCGTGAACGAATCGGCGCCAATGTCGCTGACGATCAAGTCGCTGACCGTGGCGTTCAAGCCCTGAATCAGCGAGACGACCGTGATGATCGACGTGACGGCGACGATATTGCCCAGCACCGTCATGAACGATCGCAGCTTGTTGGCCCAGATGGCCCGCAGCGCGATCAGGATGGAGTCGAGCAGCGGGCTCATTTACTTCCGTTCGGCATTGCTCGTTGCGCTCCGTGAACGAGTCCGGGACTCCTCCTGCAGCCGTATTTCCTGTCCGTCAGCCAGCTCGCGCACGTTCGCGAACGGACCCGTAATCACCCGATCGCCAGCCTTGAGGCCCTCGAGCACCTCGAAGTACTGCTCGCCCGCGATGCCGATCTTCACCGGAGTGAAGACCGCCTTGCTGTCGGCGACGGTGAACACACCCTCGGTTTCCTCCCGCTTGTGACCCGCCGGAATCTCGTCGTCTACGCGCTTCGTTTCCGCGTTCCTCCGGCGGCGCCGGTCCGTGGATTCCTCACGGACGATTTTGCCCTGCGGGTCGAACAGCAGCTCTCTCACCGTCAGCGCCTGGATCGGCACCGCGGTGACGCTTTGCTTTTTCGACGTCGTAATCTCGACAGTGCAGGTGAACCCGGGTCGAACGTTGGGCACCTCTTCATCGAGCGTGACGACGACTCTGAACGTCGTTGCCTGTCGCTGCCCGCCCTGCTGCGCATTCGTTTGGATCGGGCTGTTGCCGATCTCCGTCACGCGACCGCGGAAGGTACGGTCCTCGACCGCATCGACGGTCACTTTCGCTTCCTGGCCGATGGCCACCAACGGAATATCCGTTTCATCGACCTCGACCTCCGCTTCCAGCACCGACATGTCCGCGATCGTCAACAGCTGGCTGCCGGCGTTGTTCATCGTTCCGACCACAGCCGTTTCACCCTCCTCGATGTTGCGGCGCACGACGATGCCGTCCATCGGCGACTGGATGATGATCTGGGTCAGGTTGTAGCGCGTCTGCGACAGACCGGCCTGCTCCTGCTTGATCTGCTGCTCGCGCGTCTCGATTTCCTGCTGCCGCGCGCTGATGTCCTGCTGGCTGCGCTTGACGTCCGCCTCACGCACGGTGACGTCGTTCTGCGCCCGTTCGAGCGCCTCGCGGGTCGTCAGCCCGTCCTTCCACAGCTCCTGCTGCCGCTTGAGATTCTGCTGCGCCAGTTCCAGAGTCGTGCGAGCCTGGTGCAGGGCCGTCTCCGCGGCAGAGACGCCAACCCGCGCCTGCGCCAGCCCTGACTTGGCGGCCGCGACCGAGGCCTCACCGCGCTGCAGCTGACCCTCGAGCTGCCGGGGGTCGATCTCCAGCAGGAACTGACCGGCCTTGACCCGCTGTCCTTCCTCGACCGCCAGGCGCGTGACGCGGCCCATCTGGTTGGCCGAGATGTTGATCTGCCGCTTCGGCTGCACCCTGCCCGACGCCGACACGATCGCCTCGAGATCCCGCGCCCGAATCGCTTCGGCCTCGACCGACGGCCCCTGCTCGCGCCTGAAGTAGACGTTCGCCCCGGCCGCGGCGCCGAGCACGACGATGACAACGACGCCGATTATGATTTTTTTCTTCCGCGACATTCCTGCTCCTTACGAACCCGAACGGACGAACGCGATGATGAGCGCGATCACGAGATAGATGCCGAAGAGCACCATCGCAATCGGCCCGGTGCGGCGCTTATAGAGCACCCCGAGACCGACGGCGGTGATGAACGTCGACCAGACGTAAAACAGGTCGATGGTCGAGAGAAACCGGTTGGCGAAGCTCGTTTCCTCGAGCATTGGCGCGAACACGGACAGATTGGCGCCGGCCGGGCGCCCGGCCGCCAGCGTGACGACTGTCGTGAACACCACCTGCAGCGAACTGATGATTGCCGCATGGGCGGAGATCGCGTAGACCTGTTTGAAGGTCCCGTTGCCGCCGCCGACAAGGCCGAATATCACGTGCAGGATGCCGGCGGTCACGAGCATCATCACCGGAGCAAAGAAGATCGTCGCGACGGGGCTGATGTAACGCGCATTCTGCATGCTGTCTTCCATCTGCGCGTACTGCTCGTCGCTGACCGTCCCGCCGAATGTTTCGATCGTCGTGACCTGCTGGTCGAGCGCCAGCTGCTGTCCCACGTCCGAGGACAGCAGGGCGTACTGCGCGACGCCCATGATCAAGACGGCGACGCCGAGGGCACCGAGCCACTTCGGCCGCGCCGCGACGGCGGCAAATGTTTCGCGCGGCGAGAAGAGCACGCCAACGACGCGGGACAGCAGCCCGGGGTGCGGACCGGCGGAGGAGGGGGGTGTCATCGTGTCAGGCATGGCTCTCCTTAACTGTTCCCGCCGAGCACGGCCATGGTGCCCGCCAGAAGAACCGCGATACCGACGTAGACGGCCAGCAGACCTGCTGCGACAACGCGAGCGCGCATCCGGTACAGAACCGCCAGACCGATCGCGAGCACGACAATCCACCAAATCATGAACACATCGACCAGCGCGCCGAACCGCGCGACCGGCGACGCCTCATCGAGCATGCCAAAGAACTGCCCCAGCGTCACCGGGCTGGCCAGCGACTCGCGGATGTAGTGCAGTGGGGCGGCGACCACGTCGCGGAGCGCCAGAATCACGCCGGCGTGCACGACCACCGCCAGCACCTGCGTGAAGCGTGCGCGACGGCCGCGGGCGGCGAACACGCCGTAGAGCACACCGGCCAGGGCGACGGCGGCGCCGGGACCGCGCGCCACCGACGTTGCCGCGGCGTAGGCCACACCGTATCGGCTCAACTCCTGCATCTCCGCGTATCGCGCATCGTCAACCGTCTGGCCGATGGCCAGGGCGGTCCGCTCCCATTGATCGACGAGGGCCACCTGCCCGACGTCCGTGGCGATGAACCCCGCCGTGGCGGCACATGACGCAGCCGTCAGCGCCACGAGCATCCCTGCCCAGCGCGGATGTGTCACGACCGCCGCGAACGTGGACCGCGGCCGGATCACGACCCCGGTAACACGGGCCAGCAAGGATGGGTTGTCGGGTGAAGGTGGCGTCAAGTTCCTGATACGGCAACAGTTCCATCCGGTTCCGTCGCCCCGCTCCGGTCTCCAGGGACCCGCGTCCTGAAGATTACACGAAGGTGAACCATACGGGCGCGGCCGGAACTCGGCCGGGCTCGAGCCGATAAACTGGCCGCCCCCTATGAAGACGCCAGTTTCTCATTTCCTCACAACCATTTCCGCTCTACTGACGCTGGGAATCCAGCCGGCGGCCGCCCAGCCGTTCGAGGCTGCGGGGCTGCGGGCCATGGGCATGGGCGGCGCCTTTGTCGCCGTCGCCAACGACAGCAGCGCGACATGGTGGAATCCTGCGGGCCTTGCCACCGGCCCGTTCCTCGACATCGCGCTCGCTCGCGCGAGCGGTGAGTCCGGCGACGCCTTGCCGGCGTCGCGCACCGGGCTGTGGTCGTTTTCGCTCGGCACACCACCGCTTGGAGTGAGCTATTACCGCTTACGCATCACCGATATACGGGCCGCCTCGCCTACAGCGCCGGCCGAGGCAGGCCGAGAAGATAGAGCAGCCGGAGTGGGTATCCGGTCGCTGTCCGTCAGCCAGTTCGGGGCCACCGTCCTCCACACGATCACGACCGGCGTGAGCGCGGGCGCCACCGTGAAATACCTGCGGGGGGCGGCACACGTACGCGATCTCGGCGCGACTGACGGCGCCGGGGCGATCTCCGATTTGCTGGACGAGGGGGACGACCTGTCGGATGGAGACGCGGAGGGAACCGTGGACCTCGACATCGGGGTGCTGGCAGCAATGGGCGCGGTGCGCGTCGGTGTGTCGGCGAGGAACCTCCGGGAGCCGAGTTTCGGCGGCCAGCGGCTGGAGCGGCAGGTTCGTGCCGGGGCGGCGTTCGACGGGGAGGCGGCACGGAGGCTTCCGCTGACGGCGTCGCTCGACGTCGATCTTCGCCGCTATGCCGCAGCGACGGGCGACCGGCGCGTTGTTGCCTTCGGTGGGGAGCATTGGGTGCGGCCGCGGCGAGTGGCGATACGGGGCGGCGCCCGGTTCAATACCGTGGGTGAGAAGGATCGAACCGTGACGGCCGGCGCGAGCGTCGCGGTGCGCGCGGCACTGTTCGTCGACGGCTATGGCGCCGTCGGCACGAAGACGGGCGAAAGCGGCTGGGGTGTCGCCGCGCGGGTGTCGTTCTGATTGGGTAGGCACGCAACGAAGGGTTAATGGCGGTACGCATCGGAGAGCTGCTTCTCAAAGAGAAGCGCATCACAGCCGAACAGCTCCAGGAGGCGCTGAACTATCAGCGCCAGAACGGGGGAAAACTCGGTCTGAATCTCATCAAACTCGGCTTCGTCAAGGACGACGAGGTCACCGCCCTCCTCAGCCGTCAGTACGGCGTGCCGTCGATCGCGCTCGCCGAATTCGACATCGACCCCGCGGTCGTCAAGCTCGTTCCCGCCGAAACCGCGCAGAAGTATCAGATCGTGCCGCTCTCGCGCTCGGGCGCGACGCTGACGATCGCGATGACCGATCCGACCAACGTGTTCGCCATGGACGACATCAAGTTCATGACGGGCTACAACGTCGAACCGGTCGTCGCGTCGGAGACGGCCGTCCTCGAGGCGATCCAGAAGTACTACGGCAAGGTGCTCGGACCGATGGGAGGCTCGAGCGCCCTCGAGGTCGCCAGCAAGGCGCTCGAGGAAATGCCGGTCCTGTCCGACGACCAGGTCGAGCTGATCGAGGAACTCGAGGAAATCAGCGCCGAATCGCTGGCCAAGCAGGGCGAGGAAGCGCCGGTCATCAAGCTCGTGAACGTCATCCTGATGTCGGCGATTCAGAAGGGCGCGAGCGACATCCACATCGAACCGTACGAAAAGGAAGTCCGGGTCCGTTACCGCGTGGACGGGCTGCTCTACAACATCATGCAGCCGCCGATGAAGCTGCGTGATGCGATGACGTCGCGCATCAAGATCATGGCGAAGCTGGACATCGCGGAGAAGCGGCTGCCGCAGGACGGCCGCATCAAGATCCGGTATCAGGACGGCGGCGCCACCAAGGAAATCGACTTCCGCGTCTCGAGCCTGCCGACGTTGTTCGGCGAAAAGATCGTGCTGCGCCTGCTCGACAAAGACAAACTGATGCTCGACATGACGAAGCTTGGCTTCGAGTCGGAGTCGCTGAACCGGTTCGAGTCGGCGATTCAGAAGCCGTGGGGCATGGTGCTCGTCACGGGGCCGACCGGATCCGGCAAGACGAACACGCTGTACTCGTCGATCTCCCGCATCAACACGCCCGAAACGAACATCATGACCGCCGAGGATCCGGTGGAATTCAACCTGTTCGGCGTCAATCAGGTGCAGGTGCGCGAGAACATCGGGCTCAACTTCGCCGCCGCGCTGCGCAGCTTTCTGCGTCAGGACCCGAACATCATCCTCGTCGGCGAAATCCGCGACTTCGAGACCGCCGAAATCGCGGTCAAGGCGGCGCTGACGGGACACCTCGTCCTGTCGACCCTCCACACCAACGACGCCCCGAGCACCGTGAACCGCCTGATGAACATGGGCATCGAGCCGTTCCTCGTCGCCAGCTCGCTGAATCTCGTCTGCGCCCAGCGTCTGGTGCGCAGGATTTGCCGAAACTGCACAGAACCCGACCCGATGCCGCCCCCCGCGCTGATGCAGGCGGGTTTCTCAGCCGAAGATGCAAACACAGTGACCCCCAATCGCGGCAAGGGATGCGAGCGGTGCAACAACACCGGCTACAAAGGCCGCGTCGGCCTCTATGAGGTCATGGACGTGACCGACGAGCTCCGCGAGCTGATTCTCGTGGGCGCCTCGTCGCTCGAACTGCGCCGCAAGGCCGTCGACGAGGGAATGATCTCGCTTCGCCACAGCGGTCTCCGGAAGGTCAAGGACGGCGTGACGACGATCGAAGAGATCGTCAGGGAAACGGTGAAGTGATGGCTACCTTGCCAGACTTGCTGAAGACGCTCGTAGAGAAGAGTGGATCGGACCTCCACATCACGATTAATACGCCGCCGCAGGTCCGCGTGCACGGCCATCTGGAGCGGCTCGAGGGCGGCGACCTCACCGCCGCCGAGACGAAGCAGCTGGCCTATAGCGTGCTGACCGACGCGCAGAAGAAGCGCTTCGAGGAGACGCTCGAGCTCGACTTCTCGTTCGGCATCAAGGGCATCGCACGGTTCCGCTGCAACATGTTCAACCAGCGCGGCGCCGTCGGCGCCGTCTACCGCGTCATCCCAGAGAAGATCCGCACCTTCCAGGAGCTCGGACTTCCGGCGGTGCTGTCGACGCTGGCCGAGCGGCCGCGCGGCCTCGTGCTCGTTACTGGTCCGACCGGCTCCGGCAAGTCGACGACGCTGGCGGCGATGATCGACAAGATCAACAAGGAGCGGCACGATCACATCCTCACCATCGAGGACCCGATCGAGTTCGTGCATCAGCACCAGAACTGCCTGGTCAACCAGCGCGAGGTCCACTCGGATACCCAGAGCTTCGCGATGGCGCTCCGCGCCGCGCTCCGCGAGGACCCGGACATCGTGCTCATCGGCGAAATGCGCGACCTGGAGACCGTCGAATCGGCGCTGCGCATTGCGGAAACGGGCCACCTGACGTTTGGAACGCTGCACACCAATTCCGCGTCGCAGACGATCAACCGCATCATCGACATCTTTCCGCCGAACCAGCAGTCGCAGGTGCGGACGCAGCTGTCGCTGGTGCTTGAAGGGATCGTCTGTCAGGCGCTGCTGCCGAAGATCAGCGGCGGCCGTATCGCGTCGCTGGAAATCATGGTGCCGACGCCCGGCATCCGCAACCTGATTCGCGAAGACAAGATCCACCAGATTTACTCCGCGATGCAGACGGGCCAGGAAAAGATGGGCATGCAGACGATGAATCAGTCGCTGGCGACGCTGTATCAGCGGAAGCAGATCACGCTGGAAACGGCGCTGGGCGCGTCGTCGAATCGCGACGAGCTGCAGGACCTGATCAACCGCGGTGTCGGCGTCGTCGCCGGGGCTGGTCTCGGGCGGCCGGGCGCTCCGCTGCGGCCCCAGGCGGTGAAATAAATGGCGACGTTCGCGTTCAGCGGGCGCACGCGGGCCGGCCAGACGATCAACGGCGAACGCGCCGCGGACACCATCGACGCCGCCGTCGCGGCGCTCCGCCGCGAGCAGATCCTCGTCACCCAGATTTCGCCGGCCAAGGAGAAGGCGGCCAAGGCCGGAAAGGCGGTCAAGGACAAGGCCGTCGCGGCGAAGAACCTCGCCATCTTCACCCGGCAGTTCTCGGTCATGATCGACGCCGGTCTGCCGCTCGTGCAATGTCTCGAGATCCTCGGCAACCAGGAGGAGGACAAGAACTTCTCCGCCGTCATCCTGTCGACCCGCGCCGAGGTGGAAAGCGGCGCGTCGCTCGCCGACGCGATGCGCAAGCATCCGAAGGCATTCGACGACCTGTTCACGAACATGATTGCCGCCGGCGAAGCCGGCGGTATTCTCGACACGATTCTGAAGCGGCTGGCGGTCTACATCGAAAAGGCCGTCAAGCTGAAGGGCCAGGTCAAGTCCGCGATGATTTATCCGATCGCGGTCATCAGCATCGCGGCCCTCGTCGTCGGCGTCATCCTGTGGAAAGTCATTCCGACGTTCGCCAATCTGTTCGCCGGCCTTGGCGCCGAGCTGCCGCTGCCGACGCGGGTGGTCATCACGTTGAGCAACAACCTGGTGCGGTTCGGCCCGTTCGTGCTGGTCGGACTGGGCGCCATGGCCTACGGCTTCAAGGCGTACTACGCGACCGTCGGCGGCCGCAGGACGATTGATGCGCTGAGCCTGAAGCTGCCGGTCATCGGTCAACTGCTGCGCAAGATCGCCGTGGCGCGGTTCTGCCGCACGCTCTCGACGCTGCTCGCCTCGGGCGTGTCGATCCTCGAGGCGCTCGACATCACCGCCCGCACGTCGGGCAACGCCGTCGTCGAGGAAGGCATCCTGACCACGCGCAAGAGCATCGAACGCGGCGAAACGATTGCGGAGCCGCTGAAGAAGACTGCGGTGTTCCCCTCGATGGTCGTGCAGATGATCGGTGTCGGCGAGGCGACCGGCGCGCTCGACACGATGCTGGCGAAGATTGCCGACTTCTACGAGGAGGAAGTGGACGTCGCCGTTGCCGGGCTGCTGACGCTGCTCGAGCCGATCATGATCGCGTTCCTCGGCGGCGTCGTCGGCGGCATCGTCATCGC
>JBOGIQ010000090.1:0-18525 GCA_050742535.1 Vicinamibacterales bacterium
GATTTCGACGATGTCTTTTGCCGGCGATTGTGGAACCGAGAGCGCTCCGAGAACGAAGAGGCCAATGGTAACGATCGCAGTGCGCATCAGGTCGTACTCCCGCCTGTGCGCACTGCAATCGACGGGCCGCCTTATTGTTGACGTTCCAGAATCCAGCAGACCGGGCCGACAATCTTCTCCAGGACGGGCCGGGCGACCCACTGCTCGAGCGTGACTTCGTCGCTCGCCGCGAGGTCGGCGGCGAAGTCGTGCTGGAGCCGCGCGGTCACGCCCTGCTCGCGAAAGGCGACGTTGACCTCGTCGTTGTGCTCGAACGATCGGTTGTCGATGTTAGTCGTTCCCAGCATTGCCCAGACGCCGTCGACCATGACGGCCTTCACGTGTGTCATCGCCGGCCGGTACTCGAAGATGCGTACGCCGCCTTCGAGCAGCTCGCGATACATGCGGCGGCTCGCCAGCCGCACCCAGCGCTGGTCGGTGACGTGCCCCGGGACGAGCACGCGCACCTGCACGCCGCGCTGCGCCGCGCGTACGAGCGCCCGGCGGAATGCCCGGTCTGGAAGGAAATAGGGCGTGCTGATGTCGATCGAGGCGACTGCGCCTTCGATCAGCATCTGAAAGACGACCCGGGATGCCGTGGCCCGATCGGACGGCGAGCTCTTGACCAGCATCGCCTCCGCGGTACCCGCTGGTTCGAGTGAGGGCCAGTGGCGCGGCCCGGTGAGGATCTCGCCGCACGCCTCGAGCCAGTTCTCGGCAAACGTTCCCTGGATCGCCGCCGCAATCGGACCCTCGATGCGCGCCATCGTGTCGCGCCAGGTCGGCCCGTGCACGGGCTTGTACCACCAGTCCGCGACGCCGGCTCCGCCGGTGAAGGCGATGCGGCCATCCACGACCAGCAGTTCGCGGTGGGTGCGGTTGTTCAACCGATGAAGCCGGTACCACGTCATCGGCTGATAGAAGGACACGCGGCACCCATTCGCGGCCAGCCGCCGCGCCGCGCTATTGGTGAACCGGGAGCTGCCGATCGCGTCGAGGACGACGCGCACTTCGACGCCCGCGAGCGCGCGAGCAATCATCGCCTCGACAATCATGTCCGCGGCGTCCCCGGGCTGGAAGATGTAGGCCTCCAGGTTGATCGACGCCTCGGCGGCGAGAATGGCGTCGCGCATGGCGGGATAGAACTGCGCGCCGTTGGTATAGATCTGCACCTGGTTGCCACGGTGAATCGCTGCCTGACAGGCCGATTGCAGCACGTAGACGAACTCGTCGCTGTCGGGCCGCAGTGGAGCCGTCACGTGGTAGTCGATACGCGGGGTGAAGAGAAAAACGAATGTGAACCAGGCGATGAAGGCCAGCGCGACGAACTGCCACCAATCCATGGGTTACGAAGTGCGCATTTCCATTAGCTGCCCACGAGCACGGCGACGGGGAAGCGGTCGAACGCGTCGGCGGCACGAATGGTTCCGGTGTCCGGCTGCACGGTTACACAGCGGTCGGTGATCACATTGTGCAGTTTGCCCTGCCCGGGGCTGAACGGCACAACGAGATGCGTGTCGCCCCACACCCGCTCGCCGATCGGCGCCATATTCGCCTGCGGCGCGATCGTCGCGATCAAGCGGGGAACGGCAACGACCAGCCGCCGGCCGGCGGCCGCACGCGCGAACGCGAACACGTGATCACGCCGGGATCCCTGCACGTCAACCGGATTGTAGTCGCCGTTGGTGAAGATGTCGCGCTCCTGGCCGCGCGCGCGCAGCAGCATCGCCGTGGCGAACAGCTTGAGCCGATCGTCGCGTGCCTGCAGCACCCGGGCGGCGACCTCGTCCCGACCGTCGCGGGCGCACTCCTCGTCCAGCGCCGTCAGCAGCCGGCAGCGCCGCCTGTAATCCACAGGGCGCCGGTTGTCGGGGTCGACGAGCGCGAAGTTCCACAGCTCTGATCCCTGATAGAAGTCCGGCACTCCGGGCGCGCAGATCTTGATGGTCATCTGCGACAGCGAGTTGTAGATGCCGTAGCGGGAGACGTCGCCGTGCAGCTGCAGGAAGTCTGTGCGGAAGGCATGGTTGTCCGGCGAGAGCACGGTCTCGATGAACCGTGTCATCGCCCGCTCGTGCGCCGGACTCGGATTCAGCCAGCTGGTGAAGACCTTTGCTTCCCGCATCGCCTTGAGCATGTAGGTGACGATGCGCTCGTGATAGTCGGCCTCGTCCGCCGGAGACATCGGCTCGAGCGGCCAGGTCCCGAGCAGCGTCTGGTACAGCAGATACTCTTCGTTCCGGCTCGGATACGAGTGGCCGTCCACGATCGAACGGCCGCGCCGGTTCAGGCGGGCCCAGCGGCTCGCCGCCTGCTTCCAGGCACCCGGCACCTCCGACAGCACGTTCAGACGCCCGCGGACGTCCTCGCTTCTCTTGGTGTCGTGCGTCGACGTCGCCGACAGGCCGTGCGGCCATCGTCTGGCGCGCTCCTGCAGCCATGCGTGGAGCGCATCCGGCGCCGTGCCGAACGTGTCCGGTTCACCCCCGACCTCGTTCAGGGAGACCAGACGGTTGTAGAGGTAGAGCGCCGTGTCCTCGATCCCCTTGGCCGTCACCGGACTGGTGACCTGCTGGAACTTGCCGACGAACCCCATGTGCTCGTCGCGGCTGGCTTCGCTGATGTAGGTGGCGCGCTTCAGCAGCAAATCGCTGACGAAGTCGTAGACGGCGGCCGGCCGGTTCGGATTCCGGTGTTTCGCGCCACGGACGGCGTGCTCGATGGCGCGCCGATCCTGGGCGCTGACCTCATCCCGATCGTTCACATACGAACGGTAGACCGGGAAGCAGGCGATGATCTCGCGCATCGCCTGCGTCAGCGCGTTGAGCGTGAAGTCGCGGTAGTGGCGGTTCCGCTCGGAGAAGAGGTTCAGCCGGTGGCCGAGCACGTTCAGCTCGCCGGCCATGCTGACGCGGAGGACGAGCTGCTTGCCTCGATAGGTGATTTCGTCGTACGGGACCTTGAGCCGTACAAAGCGCTCGTAGACGTCGTTCAGCGCGCGTTCGTTGCGTTGGTCGATAAACAGTCCGTTGAGCCTGACCAGGAAGTCGTAGCCGGTTGTGCCTTCCACGGGCCAGTCGGGAAGCTCCTCGTCGCTGGCGAGAATCTTCTCGACCACCAGATAGAAGCTGCGTGAGCCGGCCGGGAAGTCCGCCCGCAGCTCGCCGGCGCGCTGGCGGAGGCGGCGCAGATAATCGCCCGGATCGAACAGACCGTCGACGTGGTCGATCCGCATGCCGTCGAGGTCGCCGCGGCTGATCAACTCGAACGCGAAGGCGTGCACGCGCTCGAACACCGACGGATCCTCCATGCGAATGGCGGCAAGCTCGTTGATGTCGAAAAAGCGCCGGTAGTTGATTTCCTCGCCGGCGACCCGCCAGTGCGCGAGGCGGTAGGCCTGCGCTCCGAGAAGTTCGTCGAGTCCGTCGAAGCTGCCGGGGTGGCCGGCGACGCCGTTCAGGCAATGGACTGCGCCGTCGACGTGTTCACGAACGCGGGCCGAGCGATCCGTCAGCGCCGCCAGCCGCCGCTTGATCACTTCCTTTTCGCGATCGCGCTCCGCCAGCTGTTCGGGCTCGGCGTCGTTACGTCCGGGCAGGTGGCGAATCGCGGTCAGGATGCTGAGGAACTCGATCCCCTCCTCCGATTCCTCACCGATATCCTGCAGGAGACGGTCCTTGTCGATGGAGAGGATGCCATCGTATGTGCCAGGCGCGATCGGGAAGACCGTCTGGTGATAGCGCGCGCGAAACGCCCCCTGCTCGTATTCGAGACGAATTTCCTGACGTTCGAGAATTGCTCCATATGCGTCGCCGAGAACCGGCAGCAGTACTTTGTCTTCAAGCTCCGGCTTGAGCGGCGTCCAGTCGATGTCGAAGACTTCGGCATAACGCGAGCTGGCGCCGTTCTCGAGCACGTCCTGCCACCACGGATTCGCCGACAGGGCGATCCCCATGTGGTTCGGAACGATGTCGAGGATGTGGCCCATGCTCCGCTCGCGCAGACGTCCAATCCATCGCCGATAACTGTCCTCGTCGCCGACCTCCGGATTCAACCGCGTCGGATCGGCCACGTCGTAGCCGTGTGTGCTGCCGGGAACGGCTCTCAGGTAACTGGACGCGTAGCAGTGCGAGACACCCAGTGCGTGCAGGTAGTCCACAATCGCGGCGGCATCATCGAAGGTGAAGTCCGCGTTGAATTGGAGTCTGTAGGTCGAAAGCGGAGTCGAAGTCGAAAGCTCGTCGGCAGGCATCGCGGCCTGTACAGCTACCAAACGCGATGCCACCGTGGACGCCGCCGATGGGGGAGTTCTCCGAAATTATGAGGGGATCGCGACTTGGCGTGTGCCACCCCTGTGTGTGGAATATCCCTTGCTCACACTACGGCGGAGTTTTCGTTGCAAACTCGACCGTAGCGGTTACGGCGACGGCAGCGGCGGTGACGCGATGCAATCAGAGGGGCTGCCTCCGGAGTTCTCGCAGTACTTTCCCGACATCCTTGAACCGCACGTCGCAATGGTGGCCCGTGCGGTCGTTGCGCTGCCGTTCGCGGCGGTTCTAGGCGCGGTGCTGGCGTTTCGCCCACGCGCGCGGGGAACCCCGCCACGGTCGGCGCCGGTGATTCAGACCCAGATCGTCCTGGCCGTGGTTGGCGGGCTCGTCATGCTGATCGTCGGCGCCAGCCTGGCCCGCGCCTTCGGCATCGTCGGTGTCGCCAGCCTGATTCGTTACCGGACGAAGGTGGACGATCCGAAAGACGCGAGCGTGATGCTTGGCTGCCTGACCGTCGGACTGGCGTCAGGCGTCGAGTTGTACGGCCTTGCCGCGTTCGCCACGCTCTTCATCCTTGGCATGTTGTGGATCGTCGAATCACTCGAACCGGAGCGGCTGAAGACGTTCGAGCTCAAGGTGACGGCGCCGGACCCGCCGGAGCTGCGGCGCGATCTCGAGCAGTTGCTGCGGAGGAGCAACGTGAAGGTCGAACTGCGCACGGCAGGTCCGAAGGAACTGGTGTACGAGGCCAATCTGCCGCTGTCGATGCCCACCGATCGCGTGTCGAACGCGATCCTCAAGCTTCGTCCGTCCGGTGAGCTGGAAGTCGTCTGGGAGGAAAAGAAGAAGAAGTAAATTCTAGGGATGGCGCGGCACGTTCTTCTGGTTGACGACGATCCCGAGTTGACGCTCGCCGTTGACCGGCAGCTCGCCGATCTCGGCTACGACGCAGTGGTTGTGACGACCGGCGAGGATGCGCTGCGCGTCCTGGCAGAGGACCTCAGGGTCGACGTGTTGCTGACGGAAGTGCGGCTGCCGGACATCGATGGCCGGGAGCTCGCCTGGGCGGTGTGCCGGAAGCGGCCATTCGTGCGGGTGGCGTTCATGGGACACAGTCCCACTGGCGAGCCGCTCGACGTCGGCGACATGCCGCTTCTGGCGAAGCCCTTCTCGGCAACCGCACTGGCGACGGCTCTGGTCCAGGCGATGCCGATGCGCCGGTCGGCGCCTCCGTAGCTTCCGCCTTCAGCTGCCGCCTCCGCAGCTTCCGCCTTCAGGCGGAAGGCTTTGAACGGTAGTATTTCTGGCGTGTTCAAGGGCGCGGTTTTCATCGCCGCCGGTGTCACGTACACCGCTGCCGTGCTCGTGCCCTTCGACTCGCTGACGCTCGCTCAAGGCAGACAGGCGGCTGTCCCGTTTACCGAGATCACTCACGAATCGGGCATCAGCTTCACCCACGTCAACGGGGCGACCGGCGAGCTGCTGCTCCCCGAGGTGATCGGGTCAGGCGGCGCGCTCTTCGATTACGACAACGACGGCGACCTCGATCTACTCGCCGTGCAGGGCAAGAGCCTCCGCGCAGACGGTACGCGGCACTCCCCAATCAGCCGTCTCTACCGTAATGACCTGGCCGCGGCTGCTGACCGCCGCCTGCGCTTCACCGACGTCACCGAGGCCGCCGGGCTGTCCGTGGCGAGCTACGGCATGGGCGCCGCGACGGGCGACTACGACAACGATGGCTGGGTAGACGTCTACGTCACCGGACTGGGCGCGAACCACATGCTGCGCAACAGGGGCGACGGCACATTTGCGGACGTCACGGCGAGTACCGGCACACGCGACACCCGCTGGAGCACGGGCGCCGCGTTCTTCGACTACGACCGCGACGGATGGCTCGACCTGTTCGTGACGCACTACGTCGACTTCGGCGTGGACATGAGGCGCGCATGCTTTGCCGCGGATTCGACGCGGGATTACTGCAATCCGGCGGTGTATTCGCCGGTTGCCGATCGTCTGCTTCACAACAACGGCAATGGGACGTTTTCCGACGTCACGCCGCACGCCGGACTCCTTCGTTCGCCGGCGCGAGGGCTCGGCGTGCTGGCAGCCGATCTCAATGCCGATGGCTGGCTGGATCTGTACGTCGCCAACGACGGCGATCCGAATCAGCTGTGGATCAATCGCGGCAATGGCTCCTTCAGCGATGAGGCGCTCCTTGCCGGCGCTGCCGTCAACAGGAACGGCCAGGCACAAGGGAGCATGGGCGTCGACCTGGCGGATGTGGACGGCGACGGCGACGAGGAACTGTTCGTCACGAACCTCGACAACGAGGGAAACACGCTTTACAGAAGCGTCGGGCAGGTGTTGTACGAGGACCGCACGCTCGAGATGGGCCTGTTCAGGCTCGGCTTCACCGGCTTCGGCACCCGCTTCGTCGATTACGACAACGACAGCTGGCTCGATCTGGTTGTCGTCAACGGTGCGGTGCGCCTTTCGCGAGAACAGGCACGGCGGGGTGATCTCTTTCCGCTCCGGCAGCGGAACCAGCTGTACAGGAATGACCGGGGTCGCCGCTTTATGGAGCTGACCGAGCGCGCCGGCGCGGCGTTCGTTCCTCTTCACGTGGCGCGAGGACTGGCGTCGGGCGACCTGGATAACGACGGCGACACGGATCTCGTTGTCTTCAACAACAGCGGACCGCTTCGCGTGCTGCGCAACGACGTGGGGCAGGGGCAGCATTGGCTGGGCATCCGCGTGCTCGAGGGGCGGCGCGACGCGCTGCACGCGCGCGTTGCGCTCGCGGGCCACACGGGACCGCGCGTAGGACGCCGCGTCCAGGTGGATGGCAGCTACGGGACGGCCAGCGACCCGCGGGTGATCTTCGGCCTCGCCGGTGACCGCTCGGCGAGGAGCGTTCGCGTCGACTGGGCGAACGGCCGCAGCGAGGAATTCAGGGACCTGGCCGTCGATCGGTACTGGATGTTGGAGCAGGGCAAGCCTGCACGAGCGCACCCACCGTGACAGGCCCTCGATGCGTTGCGGTCATGGTGTGGGTCGTTCTGCAGGTCGCGACGCCATTTGGCCAGGAACTGTCGCCCGTGCGCGACGGTCTGCGGTCCGTCCCGCTCCCGAACCTGGAGTCGATCGATGCTCCCGTCGCGGAGCAGTTGCGGACGGCCTTCCGCGCGGTTGAACAAGCCGGCGGACCGCGCTCCGCCCGGGAAACAGTTGCGGTCGCATACGGATCGCTGGGCCGGCTGTGTCACGCTTACGAGCTGTTCGACTGCGCCGAGGCCGCCTACGCCAATGCAGGCAGCCTGGAGTCACGACGCGGGACGTGGCCGTATCTCCTGGGATATCTGTTCCAGCAGACGGGACGGCTCGAGGACGCGGAATCGCAGTTCTGGCTCGCGCTGCAATTGGACCCTGCGCGGCGCGAGGCGGCCGCCCGCCGCGCCGACGTCTATCTGCGCCAGAACCGCCTGCGTCAGGCCCGCGACGAATTCCAGGAACTGCGCGAGGTGTTCCCGGCATTCGCCGCCAGCGGGCTTGGCGAGATCGCCCTGCGGGAAAGA
The DNA here is from genome assembly GCA_050742535.1 of Vicinamibacterales bacterium. Classification (GTDB taxonomy): domain Bacteria; phylum Acidobacteriota; class Vicinamibacteria; order Vicinamibacterales; family UBA2999; genus Gp6-AA40. The sequence goes on from JBOGIQ010000090.1 coordinate 7,886, forward strand.
CGATTCAAGGACGCGATCGAGCACTTTCGCACGGCGCTCGCCCGCGCACCCGAGGCGACCGCTCTGCATTACTCGCTGGCGATGGCGTATCGCGGGCTCGACCGTCTCGACGAGGCCAGGGCGGAGCTCGACCGGCGTGGTGGCGGGGTCGTCAAGATCGGCGACCCCGAGGTGGACGGCCTGTCCACGCTCGTGCGCGGCGAACGCCTGCCGCTGATCCGCGGCAAGGCCGCGCTCGACGCCGGCGATCTCCTCGACGCCGTCGCATGGTTCACGAAAGCCATTGCCGATGCACCCGACAGCGTCGCGGCACGCACGCAGCTGGGCACGACATTCGTGCGGCTCGGCGAGCCGGAGAAGGCGATCGAGCAATTCGAGACCGTTCTCCGGATCGATCCGGCCGATCAGCAGACGGCGATTGATCTGGCGATCATGCTTTCGGATCGCACGCGGTTCCGCGACGCCATCGCCGTCCTCACGCGTGCCGGCGCGCAATCATCCCTGGCAAACGCGACCGCAACCACCCTGGCGCGGCTGCTGGCGGCGGCGCCCGATCGAAGCGTGCGCGACGGGGTCAAGGCGCTGGAACTGGCGCGCGCGGTGTTCGATCGAGAACCGTCCGCAGCACACGCGGAGACCGTCGCGCTCGCGCTCGTCGAGCTCGGTCGGTGCACCGAAGCACGCGACTCGCTGCTGCAGGCAATTTCGATGGCGGAGCAAGCCGGAGATACGGCGGAAGCAGCGCGGCTGAAGGCGCAGCTTCCGAAGTACGCAAACGGCTGTCAGTGATGCGGGATCGGGGATCGTGGATCAATTCCAACCCTGATCCCCGATCCCCGATCCCCGTGTCGCCTACCAGTCGAACTGTGCGCTGATCTTGAACAGCCGCGGCAGCAGGATGTTCGTGGGGTTCCGCCACGCCGGCCCGTACGCGGCGTTCTCGCCGATCACCGAGTTCGAGTTCGTCACGTTGTAGAAGTCGAAGTTGATGTTCGTTCGTGTCCCGGTGAACCTGAAGATCTTCGAGAATCGGAGATCGATCTGATTCAGCCGCTCGACGAACACTTCTCCGGCATTGACGATGTTAATGGCGCGGAACGGAGCGAACGGGCCGCCGCTCTGGAACGGGCGCCCCAGCGTGGTGTTGCCGGCCACGCAGGGGGGAGCAATCGCGCCAGCGCAGACGTTGGCCGTGGCGGCGAGCTGCACGCCCGGCAGGTTCTGGAACGTCGCGCTGATCTGCACGTCGATTCTCGGGACCGTATAGGCTGCCAGACCCTGCACGGACGTACGCCAGCCGTTGTTCTGCGTACAGCGCTCCAGCGGACGTGTGCCGAACACGAAGACCCGCGACGGGTTGAAGAGCACCTGCGCGATTTCCGGCGCCTGCTCCATGATTTCGCAGTCGTCCGTAATCTGTCTGCCGGTTCCGAAACCGCCCTGCGCGGTGAATCCATTCTGCAGTCGCGCGTTCAACGTCACGTTGACGCCGTCGAAGTGCTCAGTCATCGTTCCGAGCTTGTCGGCGAGCGTGATGAACAGGTGCTGCGGCGGCGCGCCGGCGCGCAGGTCGAAGGCGGTGAACGTCTGGCCACCTCCATCCGGCAGTCGCGGATCGCTGGGCGCGACGAAGGTGAACCTGTCGTAATTGGCGGCCGTGACGCTGTTGTCGTCGGCGACACGGAAGTTCCCGTACCAGCGCCGCGCGTACTGCACCTCGACGCCGAGACGCGGCATGATCTCGTGCTGCACGGTGGCGTTCAATTCCCAGTTGAACTGCCGGTTGCTCCAGCCGGTCAGCGTATCGGGGTCGTAGCTGATGTTTGGGATGCTCGCCCCGAACGTCGCCGCGTTGCTGAGCGCCGCGCACTCGCCGTTTGCGCCGTAGTTCAACAGATTGCACTCGGGGATGAAGTCGCCGTCGTCGGTCCAGTTCCGACTGTCCTGCAGGTTCAGCCGCAGAATCGGATTCGGGTTGTCGCTGATGTTGTCAATCGCGGCAAACCCGCCGGTCGTGCCCAGCCCTTCGAGATACTTGCCGAGCGTGAATTTGAGCGCCGTGCGTCCGTTCCCGAACAGATCGTAGGTGGCGCCGAGTCTCGTCGTGACGTCCTTCAGATTGAGATTGTCCTGTTCGGGGAAGTCGATGTTCAGCGTCGGTGCCAGGAAGGTCGGCCCGACCGACTGTGCCGGGAATTTACTGGCAAAACTATCGAAACGCAGTGCGCCCATCAGCGTCCAGCGTCCGACATTCCAGCGATCCTGCACGAAGATGCCGAGGTCGCGCGTGACGTCGACCTCCACCGTGCGCGGCACGATCCGGTAGGTGATGCTCTGCGGGACCATATTCGTGAACGTGTAGCTGTAGGGCGCCGCGGGATCGCTGTAGGTGGTGTTCTCGTGATGACCGTAGGCGTTGTTGAATCCCACCTTGAACGTGTGGCTGCCGGTGATGTACGACACGGCCGCGCGGTAGTGGAGGTTCCAGTTCCAGGAGTTGTTGAACGTTGCCGCCGAGCGGTAGGTCAGGCTGCCGCCGGTCACCGGGTTGTTGGTGTCGGTGACCGAAACGATTCCCGGTGTCAGCCCGTCGATGTTTCCAGCCTTGCCGACCTGCGGGTGCATGCCGCCCCACCGCTCGACGCGATGGATGCCGCTCGCCTCGATCAGGACCTTGTTGCTGACCGGGTTGTTCCAGTCCACAGTGACGAATCGCTGCAGCGGGAAGCGCCGATCGTTGCCCGCCTCGGGCGAGGTGATCGCCCCACCGATGCCGGGGCCGATTCCTGTGGTGCAGGCGCAGAAGTTCTCCCAGTCGGCGGTCACGCCGATCTTGTTTCGCTGATCGACCTGCCAGGTGAGACGCCCCTGCACGATCTGCTGGTCCTGATGCAGGATGGCCTGACGGTCCGAGCGGACGTAGTCGTAGCGATTGATGTTGTTCGCGTTGGCGTTGTGGAACGTGTTGGCGACGTAGTTCTCGGCGAAGAGGTACCGCCCCGACGCGAAGAACCACATCTTGTCGCGCCTGATCGGCCCGCCGAATCCGGGATTGAAATCGCCGTTCTGCTTGATGGTGTTCGGCGCCGCCAGGCCGCGCGCCTGGACGTCGCTGCCCGTGAAGTTGTCGCCGACGAAATCCTCGCCCGCGTAGCTGCCGAAAATCGTTCCGCTGAACCGGTTGCCGCCGTCGCGCGGGATGAAATTGATGCGCACGCCGCCGGTGGCCGCCTGCGCGTCAACGGCGGAGACATCGATCGCGAACTCGGAAGTGCCGGTGGCATTGGGGACGGCGCCGCCACCCCAGCCGCCAGCGATCATCGAGCTGAGCGCAACACCGTTAACCATCATCCGCTGGTCGGCGGTTCGTCCGCCGTTGGCTTCGAGTGACGCCACTTCCTGAACGACCGATCCACCAACGTCCTGGCTCATGAAGGCGCCCTTGCGCACCCCGGGGATGAGCACCCCCACGGTGAACGGTGTACGCGAGCTGGGGATGGCCGTCACCAGCTCCTGATCCATCACGGCCTGGCGGGTTGTCGACTCGAGGTTCACGATTGGCGTGTCGCCCGTGACCGTCACCGTCTCCTGGACGTTGCCGATGGCGAGGTCGCCGTTCACCGTAAACACGCCGGTGCCGCTCAGTTCGATGCCCTCCTGGACCACTGTCCGAAATCCTGAAAGGGTGAACGTGACACGGTAGGTGCCAGGCCGAAGGTCCGGAATCGAATAGCGCCCGCTCGAGTCGCTGGTCGCCGAGCGGGTTTTCTCGATCAGCGCGGGACTCGAGGCTTCGACGGTGACACCAGGCAGGACCGCTCCGCTGGTGTCGCGGACAAGCCCGGAGAGCGTCGCCTGCGCGTGCGCGGCGGCAGGCAGAAGGAGCAGGAGCGCGAACCCTGTGACATACCGAAGGACACCACGCATCGCAGAACCTCCCGGTTGACGGTTGACCCGTGGATCACGTCGTGAGAACGAATGCTGGGTTCGCCGATCCGCCTTCGCCCTCCGGGCTGCGGCGGACAAGAATGAATCGATATCGCGCGAGAGGTAATATCGCGGCGCAATCGCGCCGAATGGTTGCTCCCGCGTCCGCGGATGTCAAGGGTGGCGCAGGACTTATGCGAACGTATGCCCGATCAAATTTCTCGCAAATCTTGCCGTTGGCAGTCGCAGCGACGATGCTCCTCGCTGGCTGCCGCGCGGGCGGGACCTCGTCTTCAACTGCCAGCGTTCCGACCTCCGAGGATTGGTTCGTCGACAGGGCCGAGGCGTCGGGCCTCGACTTCGTCCACGTCAACGGGATGTCGGGGCAGCGCTACATCGCGGAGATCATGGGCCCCGGCGTCGCGCTGTTCGACTACGACAACGACGGGGACCTGGACGTCTACGCCGTGCAGGGCCAGCTCCTGACGAAAGGCGAGCAGGCTCCCGCGTCGCAGGACCGGCTGTTTCGCAACGATCTCGAAATCGGATCGGATGGCGTGCGCACGGTGCGATTCACGGACGTTACCGCCAGTGCCGGTCTCGTCGCGCGTTCCTACGGCATGGGTGTGGCGGCCGGCGACGTCGACAACGACGGCTGGACGGATTTGTACCTGACGCGGTTCGGGAGCGATGCGCTCCTGAAAAACAACGGCGACGGAACCTTCACCGACGTCTTCGCACGGTCCGGCCTCGCCGATCCGGGCTGGACCGTCGCCGCCTCCTTCATCGACATGGACCGCGACGGGTGGCTCGATCTCTTTGTCTCGAGCTACGTCAGGTACAGCACGGCGTCGGACATCGAATGTGCGGCGCCTTCGGGCGTTCGCGACTATTGCAGCCCGCAGAGCTACACGCCCGTCCCCGGACGGCTGTTTTGGAACCGCGGGCGTGGAGTCTTTCAGGACGTGACGTTGAACGCCGGAGTCGCCAGGGAGTACGGCCCCGCGCTCGGCACGATGGCGTTCGATGCGAACGGCGACGGATGGCCGGATATATACGTCGCCAACGATGGCGAGGAGAACCAGTTGTGGCTGAACCGGCGGAACCGCACGTTCGAAAACTCCGCCGTGCTTGCGGGCGTGGCCGTCAACGCCGCTGGCAAGCCGGAGGGAAGCATGGGCGTTGACGCCGGTGATTTCGACAACGACGGCGACGATGACCTGTTGATTGCCAACCTGACGGGCGAGGGATCCACGCTGTACGAGAACGACGGTGCCGGGATTTTCCAGGATGTGTCGTCGGCCTCTTCGCTGCGGACGAAGAGCCTGCCGTATACGGGATTTGGCACGGCGTGGTTCGACTTCGACAATGACGGGTGGCTGGACATCCTCACGGTCAATGGTGCGATCGCAACGATCCAGTCGCTCGCGGCGGCGGGCGATCCGTTTCCGCTGCATCAGCGGAAGCAGCTGTTCCGCAATCTCGCCGGCAGCCGGTTTGACGACGTGACGGCAGCCGCCGGGGCTGCGTTTGCCGCGTCGGAAGTCGGCCGTGGCGCCGCGTTTGGCGATATCGACAATGACGGCGATCCGGACGTCGTCGTCGCGAACAACAACGGCCGGATGCGCGTGCTGCTCAATCAGCGCGGCGATCGTTCGCGCTGGCTGGGCGTGCGCGTGGTGGACGACGCGCGGGATCTGCTCGGCGCGCGCGTAGGACTGGTGCTCTCGGACGGATCAACCCGCTGGCGGCGCATCAGATCGGATGGAAGCTATGCCTCGGCCAACGATCCGCGTGTGCTGTTTGGTCTCGGCGAGTCCGGACAGCCGGCTCGCATTCGCGTTCAGTGGCCTGACGGCGGCGCCAGCGAGTGGCCGTTTACCGCGGTGAACAAGTGGATACTCGTTCAGAGGGGCGTCGGACCACGATGAGGGCAGCGGTTCATGGCCTCTGGCGGGTGACCCTCGCGTGCGTGCTTGCGGCGGCAGCCGCCGGATGCAGCCGCGAACGCACCGCCACGGCGAAGCCGTCCGCGAACGCGCACGCATTGCAGTCGCCATCGATTCCGGCCTTGCCGGATGTGTCGCGGTTCGACGAGTCCGTCCAGCAGCGGATACGGTCGGAATACGAAACGCTAGTGAACGCCCGCACGACCGCATCGCCGCGGGAGTTGAGCGAACCGCTCGGGCGGATGGGCCGGTTACTGGTGGCCGCTGAAGCCCACGAGGCATCCCGGCCCTTCTTCGAAGCCGCGCGGACGCTGAGTCCTGAGGACATGCGTTGGTCCTATTACCTTGGGCACGTCCACCTGGCGCTGCAGAAGCCCGAGATGGCCGCATCCTTCTTCGAGGAGGCGCATCGACTCGACCCGCGTGCTGTTCCCACGCGGATCTGGCTCGGCGAGACCTACCTGACGCTCGGCCGCGCGGCGGACGCGGAACGGCAGCTGGCAGCGGCAACCGAACTGCAGCCCGCTTCGACGGCCGCCTGGTTCTGGCGCGGTCGCGCAGCGTTGGCGATGCAGGACCACGCGCAGGCCGTCCGGTATCTGGAGCGTGCCCTGACGCTGAATCCATCGCCGGCCGTCCACTACCAATTGGGACTCGCGTACCGGGCCCTCGGCGACCGCAGCCGGGCGGAACAGCATCTGAAACACCGCGGCGACGCCGCGTCGATCGTCCCCGACGATCCCCTCCTCGACTCGCTGCGCGGAATGTTCGACAGCGGTGCCGCTTACCTGACGCGCGGCCTCGAGGCAATCGATCGGCGTGACTGGGCCACGGCGGTCGCCAATCTCCGCACGGCGAGCGAGCTGTCGCCGCGCGACGCTGCCGTTCACCTCAATCTGGGAACCGCGCTGTTTCTCTCCGGCGACCGCCCGGCCGCCCGGCGGGCGTTCGAAACGGCGGTGAAGATCGCGCCAGACCTCCCGAAGCCTTGGTACACATTGGGCCTGGTGGCGGAGTCCGACATGCGCGACACGGAAGCGATCGCGCATTTCACCGCGGCGGTCGGGCTCGACCCGAATTACCTGGAGGCACACGCCAGCCTGGCCGATGCGCTGCGCCGCACGGGCCAGGTCGACGCATCGTTACCGCATTACCTCAAGGTGCTGGCGCTGAACCCCGCGGTGTCGCAGGCGCGCTTTGGCTACGCGCTCGGCCTGGTTCGCCTCGGGCGGTTCCGAGAGGCGCGCGATTCGCTGAGAGACGCCGTCGCCATGTATCCGGACCAGCCAGGATTCGCGCACGCGCTCGCGCGCATCCTCGCAGCCGCACCGGACGACGCGGTCCGCGACGGCGCAGCGGCGGTGCGGTTGACGGAGAAGCTGCTGGAGTCGAACCGCAGCTGGACGCTGCTCGAAACGCGTGCGATGGCCGCCGCGGAAGTGGGGAGGTTCGAGGACGCGTTGAAGTGGCAGCAGGCGGCCATCGACGAAGCGGGTTCCCGTGGCTTCCGCCTTGAGGCGGAAGCTACGAGACAGGCTCAGATGCGCGAGATACTTGACGGGTATCGTCGTCGTATACCGTGCCGCACGCCATGGTTCGCCGACGACGCGGTATTCTCGCCGCGGCCGTCCGGTTAGGGACGGTTCGCTGCCGTAATTGTCTCGAGCAGCCGCATGATGACCGCCGCGTTCGCGTCCTTGAAGTTGATGCCGGCGCGATACCGCGGGCCTTCAATCGGCAGCTCGAAGGTCGCCCACGCGACGGCCGCGTTGAAGCGAAGACCGTGATCCCCTTCCAGCGACATCCGGATACGCTGGTTCGGCCGCAGCGACGCGGCCGAGATGACCTGGGCGCCGACCATCGAAAGGTCCACGATTCGTGCCGGGTTGCCGTCGATAATCACCTGCATCTCGGCGTCAACCCTGAACCGCGGCGCCCGGCGCGAGTAGACGATCCGGATCTCGGTGTTGGCAAACGCCGAGTCGCCCTTGATCCGGTTCACGAGCGCCACGCCACGGCGGCTTGCCGCGAACTCCCGCTCCAGCGCGACGATCTGCGGTCTCTCGCTGGTGATGTGTTCGAAAGCGAGGTGGGCGTCCGTGTCTTTGAACGTCGTCGCCCCCTTCAGGCCGCGCTGCTCCTGAAGGCCGCCGAGGTGTTCCGCCGGTGCAATGAGGATTGTGGCTGCCACTATAGGACTCTATATGACAGTATGTCTCTGCAGAGATACCAGATACGTTGGATCTCACGCAACCGGGTCGCGGCCTTTATGAGAGTACCGAATTCTCCTGTCTCCGCGTGAAGCGACGGCGGACCACGCGCTCATAGCCGGAGCGGTAACATCGGCAATCCAGATCATCCCCGTGGCCGTAGATAGGACGAGGAACTCGCACCTGCACTCAGCGTCAGAGATGGCCGCTCCGCAGGCCGATGCCGACCTGCTGCGTCGTCTCGCGACCGGGGACCGCGAGGCCGTGGCGGAGCTCTACGACCGGCATGCCGCGCGCGTGCACGGACTCGCGTATCGCATCGTCCGCAACAGCAGCGATGCGGAAGACGTGGTTCAGGAAGTGTTCTGCCAGGCATGGCGCACCGCCCCCAACTACGAGGCGTCGCGCGGAACCGTGGCGGGATGGCTGCTCATGATGGCGCGTACCCGCGCGATCGATCGCGTGCGCGCACGGCAGGCGAGACACGATGCCGGAATCGAGCCGGATCCCGAGACGATTCCATCCACCGCCGCCCCTGTTCCCGAACAGCTGATTGCCAACCAGCAGACCTCGCGCATTCTCGGCGCCATGGTCGCCCTGCCGGTGGAGCAGAAGACGGCGCTCGAGCTCGCGTATTTCGAAGGGTTGACGCAATCGGAAATCGCCGAGCGGCTGCGGATCCCGCTCGGTACCGTGAAGACCAGAATTCGTGCGGCACTAGCCTTTCTGCGACGGAGCGTGCGGTCATGACGATGGAGAGGCACGCCGAGATCGCCGACCGGCTGGAGGCATACGTCCTCGATCAGCTGCCCGAGCTGGAGCGGCGCGAGGTTGAGGAGCACCTCCCGGAGTGCGGCAGCTGCATGAAGGACGTGTACGAGCTCCACCGGGCGCTCGAAGAAGTCGTCGAGTCGCTGCCCCCGGTCACTCCATCGGCAGCGCTGCGCGAACGGGTGCTTGCCGCCGTCGCGACGGAATCGCAGGAGCCCGTTCGCCGGGAGCGTCGAGTCGGAATCGTCCAGCAGCCGCGCCGGCCGCTCTCGGGCTGGATGCCGCTGGCGGCCGCGGCCGTCCTCGTGCTGGCGATTGGCGTCGTAGCATTTCGACTCGATCGCTCGCGCCGCGAACTGGCCGGCGAAGTGTCGCGCGTTCAGACCCTCAACGTGGAACTGCAGGAGCGATTGAAACGGTTCAGCGGCCAGACCGACCTGGCGCTCTCGATCCTCACCGCGGCCGATATGCGCGAAATCCCGCTGGAAGGGCGCGAGAGCGCGGTTGCTGCCGCTGCGCGCGCCTACTGGAGCCCGGCACGGGGCCTGCTGCTGGTGGCCGATCGTCTCCCGGCGCCGCCCGAGGGCCGGATCTATCAGGTGTGGATCATCGAAGGCGGGCAGCCGGTCAGCGCGGGGCTGCTTGGCGAAGAGCCGGGGAACCGCGGCATGCTGATCGTGACGCCGCCGCGGCCGGGCACTGGCGGCAGCGTCACGGTCGCGGTGACCGACGAACCGCCGGGCGGACTTCAGGCGCCGTCCGGAACGATCCGCCTCGCCGGTTCCATCTGATCTGGCACCCCTGAAGGGGCGCCCTACGCGGGACGTACGTAGGGCACCCTTTCAAGGGTGCCCAATCCGATTCGGCGTTTCGGCCGTAACACCTCCAGCCAAGGAGGTCTCCGTGCCGCACCGCCGATTCACAATCCCCGCAATCCTCGCCGCGATCGGTCTGGCGACGACGCTCTCCACGAACGGATCCGCGTCGAGCCATCGTGAAGCGCCGCTCATCAGTCAGGATCCGCTCGCCGACAACACGGACGTGTATGCGTTCGTCAGCCCGGCGAGCCCGGACAAGGTCACGCTCATCAGCAACTTCATTCCGCTGCAGCTGCCGTCCAGTGGTCCGAACTTCTGGAAGTTCGACGACAACGTGCTCTACGAGATCATGGTGGACAACGACGGCGACGCCGTCGAGGACATCACCTTCCAGTTCCGGTTCCGCACCGAAACCAGAAACCTGGACACGTTCCTCTACAACACGGGCGCAATCACCTCGCTCGACGACACGGACTGGAACGTCCGGCAGTTCTACTCGGTGACGCGGATCGAGGGGCCGCGCCGGCAGGGCCATGGCCAGCTGCTCGGCGAGAACCTCCCCTCGCCGCCGGTGAACGTTGGCTCCCGATCGTTCCCGAATTACGCCGCGGTCGCCGCGCAGGCGGTTCGGCCGCTGCCGGGTGGAATGCAGGTGTTCGCCGGACAGCGCGACGACGGCTTCTACGTCAACCTGGGTGTGTTCGACCTGCTCGGCGTTCCTCCTGCCGATCTCAACAATCCGGACTCGGTGGCCGGCCACAACGTCCATTCGATCGCGCTCGAGGTGCCCATCGCGATGCTGACCAACAATGGGGTCCGTCCCGCCTCGCCGAACGACGCCAACGCCGTGATCGGCGTGTGGTCCACGGCGTCGAGGCCGTCGGTCACGGTTCGGAACGGCGGGCAGGAAAACGCCAACGGCCGGTACGTGCAGGTCTCGCGCCTCGGGCAGCCGCTGGTCAACG
>JBOGIQ010000091.1:0-18498 GCA_050742535.1 Vicinamibacterales bacterium
GCGTCAATCCGCTGAAAGAGTATGCGTTCGACGAGCTGGCGCGCTGCGCGAAGGACGAGCGGCTGCGCCGCGGCCTGAAGCTGCATCTCGCGAACTCGCGCGTCGATTACCACAACCCGGAGCACATCGAACGCCTCCGCCGCCTGTTTGCCGCGGCGAACGGATATCGCATGGCGATCGTGGTGCACATGCGCACCTCCATCTCCGCAAAGATCCCGTATGGCGCCGAGGAAGCGCGGACGTTCCTCAACGAGATCGTTCCCGCGGCACCGGACGTCCCGATTCAGATCGCCCATCTGGCCGGCGCAGGCGGGTACGCCGATCCGCTGGTGGACGCGGCGCTCGCCGTGTTCGTGGACGCAATCGCGAAAGGCGATCCGCGCACGAAGCAGTTGTGGTTCGACGTCACAACCGTTGCTTCGACGGCGACCGCCGATCAGCGCAACCTTCTCGCGACCCGCATCCGGCAGCTCGGCGTTGGACGCGTCCTTTATGGATCCGACGCGACGGCTGGGAACAACTTGCCTCCTCGAGAGAGCTGGGCAGCCTTTCGGAAGCTGCCGCTCAGCCTCGAGGAGTTTCGTACGATCGCCGGCAACGTCCCGCCGTACATGCGTGTCGCTGACTCAGCGCGGGCGAACATCCAGGCGCGGCCGAGAGTGCAAACCATGCTGGGGCCGGTTGAGGGTCGGCAGGACGGAGAAGTCTCTGCCTTTACGGGAATTCCTTACGCCGAGTCGCCGGTCGGGATGCGTCGCTTTCGAGCGCCTGAGCCCAAGCGTCCGTGGACTGCCGTCTTCGACGCGACGAAGCCGGGGCCGTTATGTCCTCAGGTCCGGATGAGTGGTGCGGTGGCGGGCTCCGAAGACTGCCTGACCGTGAATGTGTGGTCTCCCCCGAATGCCAGGGGCTTGCCGGTCATGGTGTTCCTGCACGGGGGCCGTCACATGGTCGGCGGAGCGCTTGGGGGACAAATTAGCTTCGACGGCGCGCGGCTCGCCGAAGAAGCGCGGGTCGTCGTCTTCTCGCTCGAGTTCAGGTTCGGCCTTCTGGGTTCTCTTACCCACCCCGCGCTGGACGTCGACGCCGGCTCAAGCCGCTCGGGCAACTACGGCATGCTCGACCAGCTTCTGGGCCTGCAGTGGGTTCGCGAGAACGCGCGGGCGTTCGGCGGCGACGCGGAGTCTGTCACGGTCTTCGGCCAATCGTCCGGCTCGACGGATATCGCTTTATTGCTCGCTGCTCCGCGCGGCCGCGGCCTGTTTCATCGGGCCATCCTGGACAGCATTCCCCGCGGCGGAGCGGTCGGCTCTCGTGTTCGGGCGCTCGAGGTCGGCCAGAGGGCCGCTCAAGCCGCTGGCTGCAATGGGCCCGAGGCTGCGAACTGCCTGCGCACGGTGTCCGCGGAACAGCTGCTGAAATCCGCCGCCAGCGCCGGCCTCGTGTTCGCGCCCCATGTGGACGGAGCGCTCTTCCCGGTGGCGCCGCTCGACGCATTCGCCACAGGCGCCTACGCCCACATGCCGATCCTTCTCGGCACGGCCCGCGACGAACAGGCGTACTTCCGGCCGGACGTGCCCGATGCGGAACGCTATGCGGCATTGATGCGCGAGGAGTTCCCAAAGGTCGCCGAGCAGGCGCTCGCGCTGTACCCGGTCGGCAAGTATGGAACTTCCAAGGCCGCGTTCATCGCCGCTATGAGCGATGCCGACTTTACCTGTCCGACGCGGCAGCTCGCCCGGACGTTGTCCAAAGCGCAGTCCGAGCCGGTCTATCGCTACCTGTTTACCCACGCCATGGAGCGCGGGCCGGATGCACAGCTCGGCGCGTTCCACATCCTCAGCCAGTTCTTCCTCTTCGGCCGTTATGAGTCGTATCCCTACGAGCCTTCGGATCCCGAGCGTGGCTTGTCGAAGCTGCTTCAGGGACTTTGGGGCCGCTTCACGTCCGGAAATCCTAACGGGAGCGGCACGCCACAGTGGGAGCCGTATGAGCCTTCGCGAGATCCGGTGATGCTCCTCAACCTGCATCCCGTACTCGCCACGGATCTCCGGCCTGACGAGTGCAGCTTCTGGGACCGTTCGGGCTCTTGATTTCGGCTCTACACTCCCCGCGAGGAGTGAATCGCCCGATGGTGACCAAACCAGAACTCGGCGGCATCATGCCGTTCTTCGTTTCGCGGAACGTTCCCGCCGCGATTGCGTTTTATCGCGACCGGCTCGGGTTCGACGTCATGTTTCAGGGCCCGGAGCCCGACGACATCTTCTTCGGGATTGTGACCCGGGGCAGCGCGAGCATCATGCTCAAGGACATCGGCGTCGAGCCGGTGCCGAACTACACGCGCGACGTCAAGAAGGGCTTTGCCCCGTGGGACGCCTACGTCAACGTTCCCGATCCGGACGCCCTGGCAGCGGAATTCGCGTCGCGAAACATCGAGTTCTGGAAACCGCTCCACGACAACTCGGACAACCTGCGTGGATTCGAAGTGCGCGACGCCGACGGTTACGTTCTGTACTTCGGTCGTCCCAATCCGAAGTAAGTCAGGCACGATTCGTGCTCCATCGACGGCAGATGATCTCTGCCATCCTTCTCGACGTTGACGGCACGCTCGTCGACAGCAACGACGCGCACGCACACGCATGGGTCTCCGCGTTCGCCGACGGTCCGTGGGACCTGCTCGCTCGCCTTGATGGTTCGCCGATCTAGCGCACGCCACCGCCGAAATAGACGCCAGCATCAGCCATATCGCCCAGAGTCAGGCGGCTGCCCTTGAACACGCTGGCGCAGCCGCCGGGGCCGCGGCAGGTGATCAACGTCAGGCCCAGGAACTCCTCGGCCGTGAAATCGCGGAAGGGCAATCGTCGCAGCGGCACGAGTACGGGGCGAACCGGCGTCGTCAACCCGCGGTCGAATTTCCGATAATCGGGAACGACGTCCGCCTTGATGCCCGGCGGCACAGCGAGCTCACCACCAAGCGGAATCACCGAGAACGTTCGACCGGGATACTCGCTCTCCAGCATCCTCACTATGCCGATGTCCTTGCCCATACTGGAAAGGTAAGCCTCGTCCATCGTCCGGTAAAAGTGCGCGGCGCCATAGACGACCAAGGCCTTGCCCTTCTTCTCGAGCACCTGCTCCTTCAGGACAGCGACGGCTGCGGTCTCACGACTGCGGTTGTCTCCCGGTCCTGGGTCGCCGCCGAAGACGCGCACGCGCGCGGCGGCCGGCAGCCTGGAATTGACGTCGCGGACCGCCGCAAGGAAGTCGGCGTAAATCTGAGCATCCCAGAGTCCGGAGCGCGATTGGGTTGTCGTTTTCCAGACCTGCTCGAGCTGGGCTCTCGAGACGTTCTCGCCTCGAATGTAACGGTCAAGGGTCGACTGCTCAGTGGTGCTGCCGAATTCCACCACGATCGACCGCACCTTCTTCGCAAAGTCGGGATGACGAACCATGGCGATTCGCAGATCGGAATCCAGGGTTCGGCCGTGCGCCTCGCCGAGCGCGACGATGTCGGTTTGATCAAAGGCGGAGACCAGCGCGCGTGCGACGGCGTCGACACCGGCAGCCTCGTCAGGCAGCCGAACTTGCGCAGCGAGAACCGCTGTGGCGAGCACGAACGCAACCGGAAGAGGGCGCGGCATCGTTCGCCTCGCCGCTTCAGAACGTGAAGTTCATCCCCACTTCCGCCCGCCGTGGATTTTGCACGAACGTCGGCTGGCGATAGAAATCCGATGTGAGCACACCGCTGTACCCGCCGTAATTGGCCCGGTTGGTGACGTTGGTCACGTTGGCGAACAGGTTGAGCCGGTGGCGCGGCTGTACGCCAGGGGCCGTGGGGCTGAGGACGATCGCGTAGCTCAGTCGCGCGTTCATGGTGAACTGGCGGTCGCCGCGAAGCGAACGCAGGCCCACGCCCGGCAGGCGGTCGTTGACGATCCCGTCGCCGTTATCGTCCTCGCCGGTCGTTTCCGTGTAGACCTGCCCCGCGTTGGCAATGAACGTCAGCACCGTCGTCAGGTTCCGGAGCTGCGTGCCGGTGGCGACGATGTTGAAGCGATACGGAGAATCCGCCGGCCCGGGACCCCAGTCGTCCTCGACGCTGCCGGTCGGAGGAACCGAGAACCAGCCGTCGCCGTTGTTGTCCACGCGGATCAGCGAGTAGCCGGCTTGCACGTTCATCCGCCGCCAGTTGAAGCGCGCCTGGCCGAGCGCGGGTGACGGGGCCGCCAGGGAGATCGTGCTGTTGACCGACACCTCGTGCCGTTTGAGCTGTGTGTCCGTCACGCTCGCGATGACGTTGCCGTAGTTCGGATCGAGCCGGACGCCGTTGACGAGCGGATTCATGTTGAGCCCGCGCGGCTGCTCGTGGAGGTGAATCCAGTTGTAGAGGACGTTCACGCGGACCCGCGGCGAGATCGTCTGATCGAGGCCGGCACTCCAGCGGAAGTTCTCCTGCAGGTGGAAGTCCTCGCCGAGCAGATAGCGGTTCACCGCCGACGGTGGCAGGGCCAGGATGTCTCCCGGATTCGGATACGACGGGTTGCGGATGATGTATTCGCGCTGCCGCTGTCCGTCGATCCGCAGCGTCTGCTCGTAGAGGTTCTCCGGGATGAACCCGTGGAACCAGCCGATGCTGCCGCGGACGACCGTCGCGCCGTTGGCGCGCGGCGACCAGGTGAAGCCGAAGCGCGGCTCGAACGCCACGTGGTCGTTCACCAGGTTCTGCACCGAATAACGCAGACCCGGGCTCAGCGTCAGCCCTTTCAGCTTGATGTCGTCCTGGAAATAGATCCCGCTGCGAACGCTCAGGAAGGTGACCTTCGGATCGCCGACGATCTGGTTGTAGATCGACGGGTGGCCGGCGTTGAAGTCCGCCAGGCTGCTGAACGTGTAGGTCCCGAGGTAGTTGTTCGCCTGGATGTTGCGGACGTGCTGGAACCACTGATCGATACCGGCGCGGAAGGAGTGCACACCGCGCACGTAGTCCACGTCGGCCATCATCTGCAGCCACGTGTACCGCATGTCCTGACGCTGCTGCGCGCCGCCGCTGGTGAAGCTGTCGAGGACGCGAATCGTCTGCGCTTCGGTATTGGAATGGATATCGAGATCCATCTGGCTCCAAGCAACGCGCGAGTTGAGGTAGGCGCGGCGTCCGAGCGGCCCGGCGTGCTGGATGCGCACGATGTTCTGCAGCTGCCGGCCGCCCCACCCGCGCTCGAGCTCGTCGTAGGCGCCGATGCCGAGGTTCTCCAGCGCGATGCGGTTCTGCGAGTACATGAAGCGCACCGTCTGGTTGCGCGTCACGTCGTGATCGATCATCGCGCTCAGGTCGTGGCGCGTTTCCGGCCGGCGCACGCCGAGCGCGATCGCCTGCTGTCCGCCGGGACGGATCACGTTCAACAACGGCGTCATGTACTGGCTGATGCCGTTGATGTTGGCGGAGAAGCTGGTCCGGCTCCTGACCAGCGCGCCGCCGATGTTGCCGCTGAACCCGCGCGACTGCTCGGGGCCCTTGCTCATCACCAGCGGGCTCCTCGCGATCAGCACGTCGTCGCGGAAGTTGAAGTTGAGGCCGCCGCGGAGCGGTCCGACGCCCGGCTGGGTGATGACGTCCACGAACGTGGAGCCCGGGTTGGCCGACTCGGCGGCGAACTGGTCGCGGACGACGTGGATCGATTTGATTTGCGCCTTCGGCGGCAGCATCTGCCCCTCGAAGCTGTCCACGCGGATGATCGCGTCCGGACCGGCCAACTCCTGCAGCTGACGCTGCAGCTCCGTCGGGTCGTCCGACAGCCCATCGATCTGCGCCTGCGCGACGGTGTTGCCGAACTGCGAGCTGCGGCGATCGGCCGCAACCTCCGCCAGGTTGCGCCCCACCGTCACCGCGTCTTCCAGCTTCGCGAGCGGCAGCACGACGACGTGCCGGCTCTCGCCGGCACGGACGCGGATGTCGCGCAGGAGGCCAAGATCGAAGCCCGGAAACTCGGCGGTGATGCTGTAACGCCCGGGCGCGACCCTCTCGAGAATGGCGATGCCGTTGGCGGCGGTGGTTGCCGGCTCGACCGTCCTCGCCTGGGTAGCGGTCTCGAGACCGGTGAGCTTGACGGTGGCGTTTGGCACCACGCCGCCGGTCTGGTCCACGACCGTCACCTGCACGCGGGCGTCGCGCGGCGCCTGGGCCAACACGGGTGCTGCGGCAAGCAGGCCGACGGTCAACAGCAAGGGCGACACGCCCATCAAGCGCATCAACATAGAGACACTTCCGGCGGATTAGACGTGCACTTTGGGCTAAGGTTCCTGGGTCTGACTTGACGTAAGACTCGTGATGCCTGGAATCAGTCTGCGCGTCGTATATTGGACCTGCGGGACGGCCTAACGGTTGGCAAGTATCCCGGTCGATCCGATGTCCGGCAGCAGCTGTAATCGCCGCCGGGGTTGGACAAATGCGCGGTGTAACGCGATTTGGGCCACGTTACTTTTGCGTTGCGACGCGATCTCAACCGGAAATCAGCCAAAATTCGTGGGCCGAAGATTGCTGCGGGGCTCGGGCGAATGGACGAAGCCGATCGAAGTAATGACGTCGTAGACGACTTCCCGCCTGAAGCTGACGAACCGGACCACAGACTCCCGCTTTCACCGGGCGCCAGAGGCTTTGAAGGCCGGCGTTACGTGCGGCGTCGTAAAGAGGCTCCGCCCTTTGCCGCGCTCCTGTCGACCGCGCAGGCGGCACTTACGCGCTATGCCGCTATCACTCGCGATCGGCTGCCGCGCCGTACTCCGGGATGGCACGTCGCATCCTTCATCGGCGGGATCGTCGTTGGACTATTTGTGGCGCAGTTCACCGGCTCCGGCGAATCAGCGGCGCTCCCCGTCGCTGCGCGCATGCCATCAGTTCAGTCACCGGCTCCAGTCCCCTCGTCTGCTGCATTGCCCTCCCCCACCGAAGTACCCCCACCGACGTCCGCAGACAAGGCGATCGAATCAGGCACAGCGCCGAAGATTTCACGAATCGCAGAGACGCGCCGTCCTGTCGCAGCAACGAAATACCAGGGCGGACTCAGGATCGATTCGCGGCCGGCGGGTGCCGCGGTGTTCGTCAACAACCAGGAGATCGGCCATACGCCGATCGTGTTGTCGTCGCTGCAGGCTGGTTCGCGCGCGGTTCGTATTCAGCTCGGCGGCTACGCGCCGTGGTCCCGTTCCGTCCGCGTTGTCGCGAATCAACACGCGACCGTTCTGGCGGTCTTGGAACCGTCGCGCTGACGACTTTGTAAAAGTTTCAGGACACGGATCTTTCTTCGATTTCTGGCGCTGTTAAAAGCTCCGACTCAACATTGATCAGTTCGGCGTGGGCATCTCCACCGAGTCGACGAGGCGCACCTCGCGTGATTCTGCGGCCGGTTCGAGTTTCAGCCCAAGCTGTTCCTGCAGCGCGATATAAACGTCGGACAGGTTGCTGTCGGGCCGGCGATCGTACGAGAAGGCCAGTTGCCACTCGTAATTGCCGCGAAGGCCTGTTTTATCGACGATCGGCCGATCGACCCAGCCCTGAAGATCACGGATGAGTTCAGCGAGATCGTCGGCAGCGCGAAGAGAGATTCGTCCGGGCGCGCTCATGTCCGTCGATCCTGCACACCATGAACGCCCCGTGTCTGTCTCACGCGGTTCCGCCAAATCGGCCCTCGATCGCTTGGCGATCAGATACTCGGTGCAGTTGTAAACCGAGGGACGAAGACCGGGCCCCAGCCGGTCCGGGCGAACAACGGTGAGCGCGTACACGGGTACCGGTCTCACTTCGACATGCGTCCTGAGGTTGAAGCGCTCGACGAGGAGCGCCTGCAGCATCGCCAGCTCCCGTTCTGGTGGCGCATCGGGCGCGGCCGCAGTGATGTCGAACCGTGCGGCGAGCGCGTCGTTCAGTGATGTCACAAGCAGGTAACGCTGCATTGCACGCGGGATTCCGTAGGCGTAGGCGATCAGATCGACCAGACGCATGTTCGTGGCGGCGAACCGGTTCCCGGGGAGGATGCTGGCAGAGCTGCGGGTATCGCCGGAGGTGTTCTGCCGTATCGAGGTGACGTCGAACGCGTGCTGCCCGCGAACCGGTATCACGCCAACGCCGGTCATGAGCGCAAGCGCCATGGCGATTCGTCGCATGCGTGCCAGGGAGTCGATTGTAATCAATTCGGCCTGGGCATCTTCACCGCGTCGACGAGGCGAACCTCGCGCGATTCCCTGACCGGCTCGAGTTTCAGCCCGAGCTGCTCCTGCAGCGCAATATAGACTTCGGGCGAGCGGTTATTGGGCCGCCTGTCATACGAGAACGTCAAGTGCCACTCGTAATTGCCGCGAAGACCTGTTCTGTCGACGATCGGCCGATCGACCCAGCCCTGGAGGTCACGAATGAATTCGGCGACGTCATCGGCAGCGCGAAACGAGATCGCGCCGGGAGCGCGCATGTCTGTCGACCCTGCACACCATGAGCGCCCCGTTTTTGCCTCGCGTGGTTCGGCTACGTCTGCCCTTGATCGCTTCGCGATCAGATACTGCGTGCAGTTATAGACCGAGGGACGCAGTCCGGGCCCGAGGCGGTCCGGGCGAACAACGGTGAGCGCGTACACGGGTACCGGCCTCACTTCGACGTGCGTCTTCAGGTTGAAGCGCTCAACCAGGAGCGCCTGCAGCATCGCCAGCTCCCGCTCCGGGGGGGCATCAGGCGCCGCCGCCGCACTGATGTCAAACCGTGCGGACAACACGTTGTTCAACGGTGTCAGGAGGAGATACCGCTGCATCGCGCGCGGGATTCCGTACGCATAGGCGATGAGATCGACCAGACGCATGTTCGTGGCGACGAACCGCTTTCCGGGCAGGATGTTCGCGGAGCTACGGGGATCGCCGGATTTGTTCTGCCGTATCGACGCGACGTCGAACGAGTGCTGCGCGCGGACCGCCGTCGTCCCGACGCCGGCAATCAGCACGAGTGCAATAGCGATCCGCCGCAGCACATTCCTCCGGACCAGCGAATCCGATGGTCGTCGTTCTCAGCTGCAAAACGGTGCAGGACCGAGAGAGCATGTCCCCCAATACAAGTTCACGACGAGCTGCGGATCCCAGCAGGTGTATTCCGTGATCAACATCGGCGGATCCGCGGGATCACAGACGGCGCCGTGGGGGTAGAACTTCGCCTCCTGCGCACCCTCGCAATAGTCGAAGGCGGACTGACAGTCCTCCCACGCCAATACCGGCCTGCCAGAAACAGCAGGCACCGCAAGCACCGCAGCTGCCGCTAACTTCAATGACATCTTCATCCGAGTCTCCCTCCCGGCGACGGTCGTCGCACCACGTGTGCGAACGCTGGGCCGTGATGTTACGGCTCGATCAGCCGCACAGAGCGCTGTACGTCAGGGATGAGACGGGCGACGGCAACGCCGTCAATTCGGCGTCGGCCGCTGGATACGCTCGATCACGTAGCCGGCCTCCGGACTCAGGCCCGGCTCCAGCTTCAGCCCCAGTTGCTGGATTGCCGTGAAGATCCCGGCATTCGCGATGGCGCTGTCCGTGCCTGCGATCGGATCCGGAGCCCACGCCAGCTCGAAGTCATATCGGCCAGTCAATCCGGTCCGGTCGCGGATGCGGCGATCGACCATGGGGCTCATGAAAGCGATCAGCGTATTCATCGCGGTGCCGGCGCCGACGATGCGACCCCGCTCGCGATCGATGCGCACGCCGGCGCAGCGTGGATCGCCAGCGGGCAGTGGGCCCTGGCGCTCGATGCGGGCCGAAGGGTCGACCTGCACCCGCGTGCAGGTCACCGTCAACGCGCGTATCGCCGGCGGCAGCGGCGCATCGGGTCGCATCCGTACCAGGAAGTACACAGGCACGTCTACCGGCTTCGCGCGCGATCCACCGTTACTGCCGGGAGGGCGTCGATATCAAACCGTTCCGAAGCGATCCACCCGGGCGCCCCCATCAGCTGATGATTGGTGCGCAGGTCGTACGCCAGATCGATCAGCCTGCGCGCGGTGATGTTGGTCGCCCGGAACCGGCCATCCGGAAACCACCGCATCGAGTAGGCGACCGGACCTGGGCTGGTATTGGGGCGCACGGACGCCACCTCGAAGGCGGGGGTGACGACGGCGGCGCCGGCAGACGTCGGCGGTTCCTGCCCGCCGACGACACGGGCCGCCCCGATCACGAGTCCGATGACGATCAGTGCGCGCATGCGGCACTTCGATGCGGTCAGCTGAGGCAGCTGGTCATTCCACCGTGCTCGTCGCAGGCCTCATAATCGACGTCTCCGTGCATGTCGCAGAAGTCCGCGGACTGAGACTGCCTGGCGCTGCAGTCGCCACCGTCTCCCCAGTGGCAGTACGCCGGGCTCTGGTCGTTATGACATTGGTAGTCGTACCCTTCATGGGCGGGAAGGCCGACCGTTACCGCCACCAAGCCTATCAAAGACGAGCCGACATTGATGATTGTTCGGTGCCCGCGTGTCATCATCGCTCTCCTTCCAGATGCGGCGGGCACCGTCGCAAATGCGGCGACCGGGAGGGCATCCGCGGAGTACCCGTAGGGTCGCCGCGCGAGTGCCGCAAGACACGATCGGACGTACTGCAGTGGGGTGCCGCGTGTTACTCGTTCCTCGTCTACCTCTACCGTCGCTTGTTCGACGCAGTATGACGGTGCTGTTATTGCTCTTCGTCGTGCCCCGCGCAAACGCGCAGGAGCGCCCCGCGCCGGCAGTCGATCTGACCGCCGCCTGGATCGGATTTGCGGACGACGGGATCGCCGGCGAGCCAGGGTTCGGCGGCGCGTTTCGCTGGTACATGAGCCCGCGGATTGCGATCGGGCCGGAGCTGCTGTATATCCGCGGCGACTCTCACAGCCACCTGGTCCTCACCGGCAACCTGACGTGGGATGTGCTGCCGCAGGCAACGCACCCGAAGGCAACGCCCTTCCTCGTCGCCGGCGCGGGAATGTTCCAGACGCACGAGGAATTCTTCGACGACGCCGTCACCTCGAAGGAAGGCGCGTTCACCGCCGGTGGCGGGATCCGATCGCGGGTCGCCGATCGTATCAGCGTGGGCGTGGACGCGCGTGTGGGCTGGGAGCTCCACATTCGTATTGGAGGGTTTGTCGCGATCAGCGTCGGACGTTAAGAATCGTCACGCGCGCGGCAGGGCGGTGTCGCGTGTCGCGTTGATCGCCGTCGAATCGAGCGCGCCGTTCAGCCATCCACCGATTAATTCCGTGACACCCTTGCCCCTCACCTCCGCGGTGACGAGATCGGCGATCTCCTGAACTGACGGCAGCGCGTTGCGGACGGCCGCCGCGAATCCGCAGCGGCGCAGGAACGGGAGGTCGTTCTCGGCGTCGCCAACGCCGATGGTCGCGGCCCACGGGACGCCGACCACTTCGAGCGCCCTCGCCAGCCCGGTCGACTTGGTCACGTCGGAGGGCAGCGCCATCACCGACCCTTTGTTGAAGATCACGTGCCAGTCGATGCGCAGATCGTGGATCGCCGCGATCAGCGTCTGCTCGTGCGGTTCGACGGTCGCCACGATCGAGTGGCCCACCGAGAAGGGTACGTTGTGCTCCATCAACCGCGTCGTCAACGATTCAGGTGGAGCCGGCGCGAGAATCTCGATCTCTTTCGTTCGCGGGTCGTACAGGGTGGCGCCATTTTCGGCAACGACCAGATCGAAGAGGTCGATCTGGTCGAAGGTGTTGAAGAGATCCGTCAACTCCCGTCCGGTGACCATGATCAGACGATGACCGGCGGCGCGCACACGCTGCAGGCTGGCGGCCGTTGGCGCGTCGACCTTGCCGTCGAAGGCGATCGTGCCGTCGTAATCGGTTGCCAGGCACCGGTACTTCATCGCACCACCCGCCAGACGTTCGCCGGCTGTGCATCGTGCGGCTCCACGTATTCCTCCCACAGACGGACGCCGCCTTTGAACGCGTCGTGCCGCTCCCCTCTGTAAGTGCACGCGGGCAGCGGATCGACCTTACGCCCGTTGCCGCCGCCGAGCACCACATAGTCCGCGGTGAAGGCTTCACGCAGCGGCGGCAGAATTTCCAGCACGTCCGCCTGCCACGCATCGTGCCCGTGCGCCTTGCGGGCGGCGCGGCCAAGATGGTCGGCCACCGTGCCGCCGCGGGTGTGAGGAAGGGATCCGAGCTCGAGAGGAATCAAGACGTGCTCGGAGACCAGAGCGGACGCGACGCCGGTCCCCAGGCCGAGAAACAGCATGCGGCCCGCGCGATAGGCGCCGAGCGCCTGCAGGATTGCGTCGTTCACCAGGCGGACCGGACGGCCGAAGGCGGCGGCGAAATCGTATCCAACCCAGCCGCTCGCGAGATTCCCGGGTTCGGCTGCTGGCTTGCCACGGACGACCGCGCCGGGATAGCCGATCGACACAACGTCGTACCGCCAATCCTCCGTTCGCTGCTTCAGCTCTTCCAGCAGAAGATGTGGAGTCAGCTGGCAACCGGAGCGAAATCGTCGCACCGTGCCGAGCGCGGGCAATCCCAGCTTTACGCGCGTGCCGCCGATATCCACTACGAGCACATCCACCGAAAGTGGTATTGCAAGTACCGGGCAACGAGGGCCGCCAGTGTCGAGTGGTGGCCCTCGTCTCCTGTCGTCCTTCTATCTCCTACCTCCTACCTCCTTCCTCCTACCTCCTTGCTACTTCGCACACGTCCCCGACACTTCGCGAATCGACGAGATCTCAAGCTCGCGCAGCTGAAGATCGCGCCCCGCGACGTCGATGCCTTCCGGTGGCTTGCCTGCAGTTGGTCCGCCGGTGGGCCTTCCTCCCGCGGTCTCCGCGGCCTTGAGCATCCCGGCGATCTCTACTCTCTTGCCGACGAACTGCTCCGCTTTCGATTCGTCGCGTCCGCTCAACTCGTACGCGGCGGTACCGCCGGTCGTTGCCGCTGGAGCCGGTGCGCCCGCGCCTCGTGTCGACGTTGCGCCGGCTCCTGGCATCGACGCCTCGGCGAGGATGAACTCGTTGCCGGCGCCAACGCCGGTGTTTGCAACTCCACCCCTGCCGGCATCACGCGCCTTTCGATAATCCGCCTCACGCTGAATGCATCCGGTCACGGTCACCTGCTGTGCTGAACCGGCCGCCTGCGGCTGCGCTGGCGTTGTCCTTTCCTGCGCTGGGGCAGGCCGATCCTGCGCACCCGCGGGCCGATCTTGCGCACCCACTGTCGTCGATGAGAACACGGCCATACCGAGAGCGACGACGGCAGCTGCACACGTACCGCCCGCAAATCTCAATTTCATGCGTCCCCTCCTTGTGGTGTTCGCCGGAGGGATTGCAAGGGGGTGGCCGGGAGAAGGAGAGAGGAGGAAGGAGGAAGGAGGAAGGAGGAAGGAGCGTTAGAATCCGCCCGAGGACGTCATATGCGCCATGTACTCGGAATCGCGGCCGTGCTCTCTGCCGTTAGCGGCGCGTCGATCGTCGCGCAGCAGCCGTCGCCATCCACCGCACCAGCCGATTCGCCGCGCTATGACGTGGTCTCGATCAAGAGAAACGTCGAGATCGGGGCGGGCGGCGGTATGCGCTCGCTGCCGGACGGCACGCTCATCATGACCAACCAGCCGATTCGCTCGATCCTGTCAGGAGCGGCGCCTGTACCGGTCCGCGATGTCATCGGCTACCCGAGCTGGGTAACGACCGAGCGCTATGACGTCACGCTCAAGCCGCCGGCGGGATCGACGGCGGAGCAGCGGGCGCAGATGCGCAGGACGATGTTCGCGGAGCGGATGAAGCTGGTGGCGCACGTCGAGGAACGCGAGCAGACGACGTTCGCGCTGGTGCTCGCGAGGAGCGACGGGCAGCTCGGACCCGCGCTCAAACCGGCGGCGATCGACTGCTCACCACGGCCGCCCGGCTCACCCCCTCGTCCGCAGGAGGCGCCGCCGGATCCGGACAAACCGTACGACTACTCGGCGCGATGCGGCGGAACCTTCGGCAACGGCATGATCGCCGGCACAATGCCGCTCGATAATCTCGTCGGCTCGATTGCGGGTGAAGCGGGAGGGCTGGTCAACAACCGCACCGGCCTGAAAGGCAGCTATACCTTCACCCTCAAGTACGCTCCGCGCGGCACGACGTCGTCGACCGATCCAGCGGATCCGCCGGGCTTCGTCACCGCGCTGCAGGAGCAGCTCGGCCTGAAGCTGCAGCCGGAGAAGACGATGGTGCCGGTGCTCGTCATCGATTCCATCGAACGGCCCACGGAGAACTGAGTACTGTGCAGATCTGCGCCCTTGACGGATCGCCGGGCGGCATACTACTCTGTTACGCAAAGTTCTCTGCAAACAGATATGCCTGAGAAGAACACGCCCCGATTCAAGAAGTGGTTCGCAATCGCTGTCGTGGCCATTGGCCTGCTGCTGTCCGCCGTGATGGCGCTGCTTCCGATGTTCGTCAGCACGATGGCCACCCCACTGCACGCGGAGCCGGAACGCGCGCCGTCAGCCGCGCTGTCCGAGCCGTCGCCGCAGTGGTCCGCTGCCGTCAAACAGGCCCGGCAGGTCGCGCGCACTGCCCTCGCCGAGCAGAACCTGCCCGCACTGTCGGTGGCGGTGGGAACCGGCGGCGACGTCGTGTGGGCCGAAGCCTTCGGCTGGTCCAACATCAAGGACCAGACGCCGGTCACGCCGCAAACCCGCTTCAGGATCTCAACCACGTCGGAGGCGCTCACCTCCGCCGCGATCGGCGCGCTGCTCGAGCAGAATCGCCTGAACCTGGACGATGAGATTCAGAAGTACGTTCCTGAGTTTCCGAAGAAGCGCTGGCCGGTCACGCTGCGGCAGGTGATGGCGCATGTGAGCGGCCTCCCGGCGGACGATGAGAACACGCTGAACCGGCAACGCTGCGAGCGGCCCGTTGAAGCGCTGCCGGTGTTCGCGGATCGGGACCTGCTGTTCGAGCCGGGCACTCAGTACCGCTACTCGCACTATGACTGGATCCTGGCAAGCCTGGCGATCGAAGCCGCGTCGGGCCAGCCGTTCCTCTCGTTCATGCGCGACCACGTCTTCGCGCCGCTGGGGATGAACGACACCGGCGCTGAGTCGGCGAAGCAGGAGAATCCGGAAGCGCACGGCGAGGACGCGGAAGACGCGCCGCCCCTCGTCGCCTTTCACGATCTGGTCCTCGAACCGATCGGGCTCGGCCACCGGCCAAAGGCCCCCACCGCGTGGGCGACGTCTTACGTGCGCGGGTGGGGTCCGAAGGCCGCGTTCCGCCACGGCGTGCACGTGCAATTCCCGCGCAATCTGTCCTGCTACGCCGGCGCCCGGGCGTTCTTCTCCACGCCGTCGGACCTGGTGCGCTTCGGCCTGGCCATCAATAGCAGCAGGCTGCTGCAGCCGCCCACGGTGCAGTCACTCCAGGCGTCGCAACAGCTCCATTCAGCGCAGCAGACCGGTCACGGTCTGGGGTGGGATCATCAGACCGTCTCACTCGCCGGCTCACGAACAGAGGCAATTGGCCACAACACCGGGCCGGCAACCGGGACGGTCGTGTCGTTCATGACCTTCCCCGAGCGTGGCATCGTCGTCGCTGTGATGTCGAACATCTCGCACGCGGATACGTCCGCTCTTGCGGTGAAGGTCGCGGAGCCGTTTATCGCGCGCCACTAACGCAAAGCGAGCTCATTGCGGATCGTCTGGCGAGTAGACGAATCTCCCGGCTATCGGCGCTCCTCGAGAGAACAGCCGCACCATCCAATACAGCGTGGTAGCCACGACCGCAAGCACGGGAAGCAAGCGCAGGCCCACCCATTCCAGCGGTCCACCGGCAAACACCTGCGGTTGACCGAGAAAGACCGAGCCTGTGGCGATGAACATCGCTCCGCCCATACGTCCGAGATGACGCCGCAAACCTGGGGCTCCCTGCGGGCCGCCGGCGGCGATCATCCGCATGTCCTGCAGCGCCAGAAACGCGGCGAGCGCCGCCATGATGAAGTAGAACGGGCGCGGCGGGACGCCGCCAGGTGTCTGCGGATCGATGTCGAGAAACAGTCCCAATCCGATGCACATGAGGGTTACGGCCAACGCCGCACGCATGGCGGCGACGTCAACCTGGTGCGCGTATCGTCGCGGACGCCGCACAGCCAGCAGTGCGGTGACGACGAGGTAGAAGGTGAAACAGCCGGCAATGACGTTGCCCGGGTGCGGCTGATGGAGTGCGGCCAGCACGGCCGCCGTACTCGACATCACCAGCGTCGAATAGACGAACACCATCCCGCTGCGTCGATGCAGGAATGCCCCTTTCAGCGCCGCGAGCGCAACCGCGCCGGATGCGATGCCAATCAGCCCGGCCGCAATGTGAACCCACCGCATCAGGCGGGATGTCCCATGGCTACCTTCTAGACGGAATGAAGGGATAAATATTGTTGCCGGTGGCAGCGCCGCGGTGAACCTTCTGGCGGTCGAGAGCGTCAAACGTCCGTCGTCGAACCAATCCGCATGACGAGGTTTCAAGGTGCATTTGTCGAAGTTCTGGCGCACATCCGTCGCAGTGGTCTGTGGTCTTACGATCGGCGCCGCTATCGTCGTCCTGGCGTCGAGGAATTTTGTGACCGCGGAACCGCGCCCGGCACCGACAGCACTGTCACGCGATGTCGTGCCCAGGTACGACGCGAATCGAAATCTCGTCCTGCCTGACGACTATCGGCGGTGGGTACTTGTCGGGTCCGCCCTGGGGCTGAGTTATGCCGAAGGCGGTCAGGGCCATCAGATGTTCAACACCACGCTGATGGAGCCCAGTGCCTACCGGCATTTCATCGAAACGGGCACGTTCAGGGAAGGGACGATGTTCGCGCTTGTAGGCCAGGGCGTCGGCACGAATGCCACGCCAGCCCGACAGGGTCAGTTTGCCACTGACGTGCACATGCTTGAAATGGCCGTCAAGGATTCCACGCGGGTTCCGGAGAGCTGGGCATACTACGGCTTCGACGGCCCGATGATGGGCGGGTATCGATCCACGGCCGCGCCACAACCACAGGCGAACTGCTTCAGCTGTCACAAGGAGCACGCGGCACGCGACAACGTCTTTGTGCAGTTCTACGGGCTCCTGAACGAGGCGGCGCCAAAGAAGTGATTCAATTCTGCGTTGGCCGCTCCACGCGATCGATCACCAGCACGTCAATGGGAGCGCGGGCTGGTTCCAGGCGAAGCCCAAGTTGCTCTTCGAGCGCGGTGAAGAGGGATGGCCGGTCGGTCGCCGCGTTCGTGAGCGGGTCCGCGGAGAAATCGATATCCGCTTCGAAGAAGCCTGACAGGCCGGTGCGATCGACCACGGGACGAGCAACCTGCGGCGACAGTGCCGCGGCGAGCATCGCGAGCGTGACGCCGCCCGCGAAAAACCGGCCGAGGCCGCCCATCATGCCGCACGCCGGCCGGCCGTCGGCGCGTGGCGGCAGGTCCGGAGGTTTCTCTCCCCGCGCCGTCGCGGTCCTGTAGGCCGCGCACACGTCCGCTTCGCGGCGAAGGCGTGAACCCAATCGGCCATCCCGGCGCGCAAGCACCAGTGCGTAAATGGGCATCTCCCTCGTTTCGCGACGCACCTGCAGCTTGAAGCGCTCGGCCAGGAGCGTCTGCACCATCTGCTCCATCTCACCCGGTGGAGCACCAGCCGGCGCGCGCTTCGGCTCGAACGGCGCCTTCGCGGTGATGTCGAAACGAGCAGCGTCGATCCAGTCCGGTCCGCCGACGAGCTCGAATGGTTGAACGCGGTAAGCGAACTGAATCAACTGGCGCAGCCGGTAATTCTGCGCATTGAGTTGACTTCCCTGCGGCAACAGGAAGCCCTGCTCGGCGCCCGATCTGTTCTCCTTGACAGACGCCACATCGAAGGCAGGCCGCGCGCTCTGGCCTGCCTGACCAATGCCGATGGCGGAGATCAGAAAGACACCGAAGGTCAACGCAATACGCGCCAGCGTGACGTTCATACGTCTGTCCTCAGTCCGCAGTTGGGCGTTCGAGGCGATCGATGACCACGACCTCGACGGGCGCTTTCGTCGCTTCGAGCTTGAGCCCGAGCTGCTCCTGCAGCGCCGTGAATAACGACGGCGCGTTCGGATCCACTGGCTGAGCGTTGGGGGAAGCAGGGAGCGCGCCCTGCTGCAGATCCGAGTACGCCAGGTCGAAGTCCCAGTCGCCATTCAGACCCGTGCGATCGACGACCGCCCGTCCCAGCCGCGCCGCAAGCAAGGTAACGAACAGCGACATCGGCGTACCGCCGGCGCGCAGCCGTCCGCCTGCTGCCTCGCGAATGCCGCAGAGCGGCGCGCCGCTCGCGTCCACCGCGGGAGCGCCGCTCAGGCGGGCCTTGGTCAGCGCGTCCGGGCAACCCTGCGCCGACTCCCGCAGCGCCGGGCCGAGCTGCCCGTTTTGTCTGGCCTTCACCAGCGCATAGACATCAAGCTCGCGAGTCTCGCGGTGAGCGGCGAGCATGAATCGCTCGGCAAGCA
>JBOGIQ010000092.1:0-18306 GCA_050742535.1 Vicinamibacterales bacterium
CTGCGCGCGGAGCGCGTTCAGCCGGCTGCCGAGCCCGCCCTGAAACCGCTGGTTGGCATATTCGTAGTGGGCGCGCGCCGTGTCCCGCGCGCGTTCGTTCAACTCGACGATTCGCCGGCCGGCGATGACGGAGAGATACGCTTCACCAGTTGCCGTGGCGATCGCGCGCCGCGCATCTGCCCGCGCGCGTTCCGACACCGTCACCTGATCCGCTGCCTGATTCCGCTCCGCCCGGCTCACCGGCGTAAACAGCGGGACGGTCAACCCCGTGGTCGTCACCGTCTGCGTTCGCGGCACGATGCTTTCGCCGCCGAAGCTGGTGACCGGTTCGATCACGTTCGTCGAGAACGAGGCGTCGAGCGCCGGCCGCGTTCGCGCCCGGGCCTGCTGAAAGACCGCCTGCGCGCGGAGTACGCCGGCTGCGGCCTGGCGGACGGTCGGATGGTTGCTCACGGCACGCCGCACCGCCTCCTCGAAGGTCACCTGCTCGAGGGCCTGGGCCGAGACCGCAGATGTCAGCAATGCAAGATGCAAAGTGCAAAGTGCAAACACTGCAGATGCGCCAGCTGCGGTTTGCATTTTAAATTTTGCATTTTGCATTTCATGGCTACGCATGCGCGGCCGCTCCTTCCTGCCTCCGCCCGGGAATCACCGTGCGTACGAGCACGTAAAGAATTGGAATGAACATGATGTTGAGAAACGTCGCGAAGAGCATGCCGCCGGCAACCGCGGTACCGACGGAATGGCGTCCTTCCTGACCGGCGCCTGTTGCGAGCACGAGCGGCATGACCCCGAGGATGAACGCCAGCGACGTCATCAGGATTGGACGGAGCCGGATCCGGGCGGCCTCCACGGCCGCGTCGATGACCGAACGTCCCCGTTCGCGAAGCTGCTCCGCGAACTCGACGATCAGGATCGAGTTCTTCGCCGCGAGGCCGATCAGCATCACCAGGCCGATCTGGCAATACAGATCGTTCTGAAGTCCGCGCGCCCACTGTGCCGACAGCGCGCCGAGCACGCCGAGCGGAACGCCAAGCAGGACGATGAACGGCAGCACCAGCGATTCGTACTGCGCCGCCAGCGTCAGGTAGACGAGCAGCATCGCGATTCCGAAAATCGCGATCGACTGTCCGCCCGCTTTGATCTCTTCGAGTGAGATCCCGGACCACGCGTACCCGAATCCCTGCGGCAGCGCGGTTGCGGCGAGGCGTTCCATCTCGGCAAGCGCCTGTCCGGAGCTCACGCCCGGCGCCGCGGTGCCGGTGATCTGCGCCGATCGGAACAGGTTGAAGTGCGTAATCACCTGCGGCGCCGTGGTCTCGCGCACACGGACCACGCTGGCGAGCGGCACCATGTCCCCTCTTGTCGTGCGCGCGTAGTACTGGCCGAGATCCGCTGGATCCGACCGGTACGCCTTGTCGGCCTGCACATAGACGCGGTAGGCGCGGTTGTTGAAGTCGAAGTCGTTCACGTACGCCGAGCCGAGATAGATCTGCATCGCGTTCGTGATCTCGCTGATCGGCAGCCCGAGGCTGCGCGCCTTCTCGCGATCGATGTCGACCGCCAGCTGCGGATCGTTGGCGGTGAACTGGCTGAAGACTCCGGCGACGCGGGTTGACGTCTGCGATGCGCCGACGAGGGCGAAGACGGCGTTCCCGAGCGCTTCGACGTTCCCGGCGCCGCCGCCTTGATCGAGCACCTCCATAGAGAAGCCGCCGACGTTCCCGATGTTGATGCCTGGCGGCGCAAACGGGACGACGAGCCCACCCTGGATTGCCGACAGCGGTCCGCGGAGGCGGGGCAGCAGCGCCTGGATGCGTTCTTCGCGCTGCTCGCGTTCGTCGAACGGCTTGAGCAGCGTGAAGACAATCCCCTGGTTCGGCCCTGCTCCGGTGAAGCTGAAGCCGAGCAGCGAGAACACCGACTCGACTTCCGGCGTGGCCAGCAGGATCTTTTCCGCCTCCTTGACCACGCCGGTCGTGTACTCCAGCGATGCGCCGGGCGGCGCCTGGACGATCGAGACGAAGTACCCGGCGTCTTCCTCCGGGATGAACGCCGACGGCACGCGGTTGTAGACGTAATACGTCACACCGAGCAGGCCGACGAAGATCACCGCCATCGCCCACCGTGCGCGCATCAGCCCGCGGACGCCGCGGACATAGACGTTGGTGCCGGCGTGGAGCACCCGCTCGAGCGCGCCGAAGAACGCGCCTGCCTGCGACGGGTCGTGGCGGAGCAGCAGCGCCGAGAGCGCCGGCGTCAACGTCAGCGCGTTGAACGCTGAGATGGCGACGGAGAACGCGATGGTGATTGCGAACTGCTGGTACAGCCGGCCCGTCGTGCCGGGGAAGAACGCGACCGGCACGAAGACCGCGATGAGGACCAGAGCCGTCGCGATGACCGCGCCGAAGACCTCGCGCATGGCGTCCGATGCCGCCTGCCGCGGCGTCTTCCCGTACTCCTGGATATGCCGCTCGACGTTCTCGATGACCACGATCGCATCGTCCACGACGATGCCCGTGGCAAGCACGATGGCAAAGAGCGTCAGCGTGTTGATCGAGAAGTCGAGCAGGTGCACGAACGCGAACGCACCCACGAGAGACACCGGCAGCGTCAGCGCCGGGATGAGCGTTGCGCGCCAGCTCTGAAGGAACAGGAACATGACCAGCACGACCAGGACGATCGCGATTCCCAGCGTCTCGACGACTTCTCGAATCGATTCCTGAATCACCGTCGTCGTGTCGAAGGCGATGCTGTATTCGAGGCCCGGTGGGAACGATCGGCCCAGCCGCGTCATTTCCTCGGTGACGCCGCGCTGAATTTCGAGCGCGTTGGCGGTTGGCAGGGCCAGAACGCCGAAGCCGACGCCCTCGATTCCCTGGAAACGCAGCTGCGAGGAGTAGCTTTCCGCGCCCAGCTCCACGTCGGCGACGTCGCCGAGCCGGACCAGCGTGCCGTCCGGCGCCGACTTGACGATGACGTTCTCGAACTCGTTCTGCTCGCGGAGGCGGCCCGCCGCGCGAACGCTGATTTGATAGGTCTGTCCCGCTCGTGCCGGCGCATCGCCGACCATTCCCGCCGCGACGTTCACGTTCTGCTCGCGCAGCGCGTCCACCACGTCGCCCGCCGTCAGCGCGCGCGCCGCGAGACGGTTCGGGTCGAGCCAGACGCGCATCGAGTAGCGCCCCGCCCCGAAGACCTGTACGTCGGCGACGCCAGGCACCCGCTTGAGCGCGTCGCGGATGAACACGTCCACGTAGTTCGAGACGAAGTTCGAGTCGTATTCGCCGCGCTTCGAGTACAACGCCACGGCCGACACGAAGTTCTGGCTGACTTTCTGAACGGTGACGCCGAGCTGGCGGACCTCGCCCGGCAGCCGTCCGAGCACCTGGTTCACGCGGTTCTGCACGTCCACCGCCGCGATATCCGGATTGCGGGTGACCTCGAACGTGATGGTGATCGTGCTGATGCCGCTGTTGGTGCTCGACGAGGACATGTACGTCATCCCCTCGACGCCGTTGATCGCCTGCTCGAGCGGCGTGGTGACGGCGGC
Source organism: Vicinamibacterales bacterium (assembly GCA_050742535.1). GTDB lineage: Bacteria > Acidobacteriota > Vicinamibacteria > Vicinamibacterales > UBA2999 > Gp6-AA40. Next base: position 3,554 of record JBOGIQ010000092.1, read on the forward strand.
CTCGACCGTCTCGGCGTTCGCTCCGGTGTAGACAGCGGTCACCGAGACCGTGGGAGGTGTGACTTCCGGGTACCACGCGATCGGCATCACCGGGATTGCCAGTGCACCGGCGAGGACGATGACGAGCGAGCACACGGCCGCGAGGATCGGCCGCCGGATGAAGGTATCGACAAACATAGTGCCCTCAGCCCACCTTTACAGGGGATCCATCGCCGATCTTCTGCACGTTCGAGACGATCACGCGCTCGCCGGCCGCCAGCCCGCGTAGGACGACGTAGCTGTCGTCGACGACGGTGCCTACCGTGATCGGTTTCTGACGCGCCACGACCTTGTCGCCGGTGCCTTCGGCCACGAACACGAAGTGCTGTCCAGCGATTCGGTTGACGGCGACGACCGGCACCACCAGCGCCGGTTCGTTGCTGAACACGAGGCGCGCCTTCACGTACTGCATCACGCGCAGCCCCGGTGGCCGCCGCTGCAGCGTCGCCTTGACCAGCACCGATTGCGTCGCGTCGTCGGCGCGCGGGGCTATGAACGTCACGGGATTCGAGGCGATGACCTTTCCTGCATCGTCGAGCAGCTCGACGGCGAGGCCCGGCTTCAACTCGGTTGCCCGCTCGAGCGGCACGTTGAGGTACGCTTCGAGTCCCTCGGCCTGGTCGATCGTCGTAATCGGCGTCGCCGTCGTCACGCGATCGCCCTCGCGTACCGGGATCTCGCCGACGATCCCGGCAACGGGCGCGATCACGCGGTAGTACTGCAGCTGGACTTCGTTTTCCTTGATCTGCGATCGCACCGCGGTCAGCTGCGCCTCGGCGTTCTTGTAGGCCGTCTCAGCCTGCTCCAGTTCGGCCAGGCTGACGGCTCCCGCCTGGTGCAGTTTCTTCATGCGCGTGATTTGCTGTGTGGCAAATGCGAGGTCGGCCTCGCGTGCGGCGACCTGCGATTCGAGCGTTGTAATCGAGGCTTGCTGCCGATCGGGGTCGATCTGGATCAGCGGCTGGCCGGAGCGGACCTGATCCCCGGCTTTGACGAAAATGCGTCGGATGAAGCCCTCGACCTGCGGCTGGATCGTCGTCGATCGCAGGGATCGGATCGTGGCCACGAACTCGGACGCTTGCGGGACCGGTTTCGGTTCGAGTGTCAAAGTCATGACGTCGGTCGGCGGCAGCGCAGCCGCACCGCCCGCGCCTGATGCCGGCTCCTGATTGCCGCGGCACGCGGCGGCGCTGCTGGCGGCGACGAGGAGAAACAGCGCAAAGAGCCGTGAAATCGAGCTGTTCAACGGAAGATGAGTCATGATGACGCGTCCAGTTGTTAGACTCCTGCCCGAAGGAAAAATCACCGCCGCGGACGTTGGCGTGAAGTTGTCGGGGTGGGCGACAGGAACGAAGCGGAATCTTTTCTATATCAGTAAAACCGACGAAGTCCAAGCGAAGTTACGCGGGCGTCACCGGTGACGCGGCCGCTGAAGACGCTCGAGCGCGTGCTGTCGAAGGCCGGCGCCGGTTCGAGGGTGGACGCCTGCCGCTGGATACGCGCCGGGCGGGTCAAGGTCAACGGCCAGGTCGTGCGCGATCCGGATACCTGGATCGACATGCAGCGCGATCGGGTGCGTCTGGACGGAAAGCCGTTGCAGGCCCGCGACCGTGTCTACCTGCTCCTGTATAAGCCGACCGGTTATCTGACGACCTACCGCGACCCGAAGGGCCGGCCGACGGTCTACGACCTGATTGCCGACCTCGGCACCTTCGCCTCGCCGGTCGGGCGCCTCGATCTCGATACCTCCGGCCTGCTGCTGATGACCAACGACAATCAGCTGGCGGAGCGTGTCACGAATCCCGAGTCGCACGTGCCGAAGACGTATCTCGTCAAGGCCTCGATGCGCCTCACCGACGAACAGCTGCAGCGGCTGCGCGACGGTGTCGATCTGGCCGACGGGCCCACGCGTCCCGCGCGCGTACGCCGCGTGCGCGACTCGGAGAAGTACACCCATCTGGAAATCACGCTGACCGAAGGCCGGAACCGTCAGGTCAGACGGATGATCGAGGCGCTTGGCGCGACGGTGCTGAAGCTGGTGCGCGTGCAGATCGGATCGATCTCGATCGGCACGCTGCCGATCGGCAAGTGGCGGCTGCTGACCGCTGCAGAAGTGCAGGCGCTACGAAAAAGTTGAGGCGCCGGCTACGTGCCGCTGTAACCCTTGAAACCAATCGCCCGCGCGAGTGAGCTGCGCGGTTCCTGGCCGGCCTCGAGAATGCGGATGGCCTGCGCGAAGTCATATCGTGGCTGCCATCCGAGGTCCTCGCGAGCGCGCGCGTTCACGTAGACCCGATCGATGCGCGGAAACATGTGCCACCGCAGCCTTCGGTACACATCGCGATACTGTGGCACGTAACGCTCGACTACGGCCGGCGCGTCTGTCGCAAGTTCGGAAAGATCGCTGCGCGTAAACGGCGTGGTGGCGGTCATGATGTATCGCCCGAATCCGATCGTCGCCGCTTTGTCCAGCGCCAACAGGTGAGCCGAGACGGCGTCGTCCAAGTCGACGCGCCGATACAACAGCTCATTGACCTTCGCATTCAAGCCGTCATACGCGGCCCGCACCGCCGCGTCGTCATCAGGCTCGAAAAAGAACCTCGACGTTCGCAGTATCAGGCAAGGCAACCGATCGGTCTGGTGAAAAAGCTCGCACAAGTCTTCGGCGGCGGTCTTGCTGACACCGTAAATATTCTTCGGCACGGAGGCGACGTCTTCCGTTATCCATGCCGCCGGCGAGCCCGGCGGCGGCTGCAGTGCGCGACCGAAAGCGCTCGTCGTGCTGGTCAGCACGAACGCCGTCACGCCGCGCTCAATCGCCGCTTCAAGGAGGTTCAGGGTGCCGGCGATATTCGCGGCAACGAACTCCCGGCGCGGGTGCGTTGCGACATGCGGCTTGTGCAGCGCGGCCGTATGGAGCACAGCGTGGACGCCGACCCGCATGCATTCGTCGACGAATGAACGATCGGTAACCGATCCCACGCGATCGGTGCACGGACCCGGGTTGACGTCCAATCCGACCGCGGCGCGGCCCGCCTGCCGCAGCACGCGCATCAGCGCTTCGCCGAGATGGCCTGAACTGCCGGTGACAAGAATGCTCATGACGTGCGGGGTCTGGTCCGGGGAGCGACCAACGGTCGAAGCCGAGTGGCTGACAGCTACGGTCGCAGTACCTGCAGCTTCGCGTCGTCGACGATTTCGAGCACTTCAACGCGTCCGCCGTAGGCGCGCGACATGCCGACGTCGACCGCCCAGACGCGGTCGCCGCATCTGGCGGTGATTTCCTCGTGGACCGTATGCGCCACGATCATCCGGCGCGCGCCGAGAATCTTGAGCGACTCGGCAAGGACGTCACAATCCTCCGGAGTGACATTGGCCGAAAACTGGCGCGTCCACATCACTCGATCGCCGTCATCCACGCCCAGTGCGGAATCGGGCTCTCCTCGCTCCCCGCGCAGCCAGTCTCGAACCTCGCGGTTGATGCGATCGACGCCGTATCGGGCCCAGCGCGGGACCACGCCGCCATGCACGAATACCGTCCCGCCGAGCTTGAGGACGACTGGGAGCTCGGCAATCTGCCGCGCGTACGGCCCGCCGGGCATCAGGGCGGCGCCGCGCGCGCGTTCGCGCGGCGGCAAGTGTCGCAGCCGCGGATCGTCCCGCTTGAGGCCCGCCAGCTGTTCCCACGCGGGGAACGGGTTCGGCCCCACGGCCTGGTTGTCGAGCCGTCCGCCGAACACCTCATGGTTCCCGATCAGCGCATGGACGGTCCCGCCAGCCTTGCGCGCCCGGCGCTGCAGATCGAAGAAGTAATCCAGAACTTCCTTTTCGTCGTCACTGCGCCCGATCAGGTCACCCAGCTGCACGACGGTGAGCGTGCCGCCGATCCATTCGTCGCGGGCGTTGACGGCTCCCGCCGTCCGCAGCGCTCTTCGCAGGGCGTCGATGTCCGCGTGGATGTCTCCGATGGCGACGACGCGGCCGTGAGATGCAGACTGAGCACCCCAGGAACTCCACGCCAGCGTGAGCGTGAGGATGAAGGCGACCGCGACGCTGAGTGTCTTCAAGGGCGACATGCGTTGCTCACCTGACGCGGTCGTACACGTACGTCCAACTCGTGGAACCCTGCGGCGAATCGACCGAGAACTCGCGCGTGAGTTTCCTGCCATCGGCGGACAACGTCGCCTCGATGTGCATCATGATGCCGTCGTCGCTGCCGCGGTCGATCACCAGGATGTTTCCGCTCCAGGTCATCCGCGCGGTCTGCTTCGCATCGTTGGCGGTGTAGGTGATCGGTTTGCCGTCGGTCGTGTAGCGAAGGGTCAGGCCGCACGGTTCTCCCGCAGGCCTCGTCTCCTCCGACGTCAGCTCGGGCTCACGGTGCGTCAGCTTCAGGCCGCGGCACTGCGGCGGTGGAATCAGGCCGAAGTCGCTCTCGGCGGCGTTGATCACCCACTGCCCGGAAAGGTCGGGCTTCGCGGCAGCGCCTGCCGCCTGCGCAGCGAGCAGCACCAACACCAGCAGAGTCATCGGCCTCAGGGGATGGTATCGTACGGCCCCGATTTCACGTCGCAAGGAGCCCGCATGACCAGTCGATCGCATCTCCGGTTTCTCGCAGTGATTCTGGCGTGTTTTGTCCTGGCCGGTTCGCAGGCCATGTCGGGACAGTCAGGCGGGACCTATGCCGTCGACGCGAACTGGGCGCAACTTCCGGCCGGCACGACCTGGAATGGAAACACCTCCTGGATCACGGCCGATGGGAAGGGCAACGTCGTGGTGCTGGTGCGGACCGCGCCGTACTTCCGCGTCTTCACGCGCGAGGGCCGCTTCGTGAAGGCCTTCGGAGAGGACGGACTGTTTCAGAGCGCGCATAGCGTGACAATCGACGCCCAAGGCTTCCTCTGGGTGACCGACTCCGCCGCGCACGTCGTGCACAAGTTCAGCGCGGACGGGAAGCTGCTGATGACGCTCGGCAAGAAAGGCGTCGCCGGCGACAACTCCTCGCGCGAGCTGTTCAACCAGCCGAATCACGTCGCCATTGCCCCGAACGGCGATATCTATGTATCCGACGGGTATGTGAACGCGCGCGTCATGCATTTCTCCGCCGCCGGGCAGTTCGTCCGCATCATCGGCGGCGTGAAGGGCTCGGCGCCCGGGCAACTCCAGCTGCCACACGGCGTCGCGCTCGACTCCCGGGGGCGCATTCTGATCAACGACAGCGACAACCAGCGTGTCTCGGTCTTCGACAAAGAGGGCCGGTTCGTCGAGGCGTGGCCGTTTCCCTCACGCGGTGGGATCGCGGTGGCCTCCGACGACACCGTCTACATCAGCGACGTGAACGCCGGCATCGTCAACATCGTGAAGAACGGGAAAAAGATCGACAGCGTCTCTGCCGAGCGGGCTCACGGGATGGGCATCGACACGGACGGGTCGATCTATGTGTCGGGCGCATCCCGCATGACGGTCATGAAGATCACAAAGGCACTGTAACTACGGGGGAGGATGTATGTCGAAATCGGGATTCGTGCGCGTGTTGTGCGCCGCCGCGGTTGCAACGACGGTTCTGGGTTCGCCGCTCTCGGCCGACAATGCCTGGAACAACTATCACTGGGCGCGTAACAGCGCGTCGTTCACGCTCACCGTCGTGAATAGCCTGACGAGCGACTGGGATGGCTACGCCGCCAGTTCCGTGTCGGACTGGTCGGCCTCGCAAGTGCTCGACATGTTGCAGAATCCCAACGGTTCGACCGTGGATCGCGATCGGCGGCGATGCGACGGCCCGTCCGGCCAGGTGCGCATCTGCAACATGACGTTTGGCTTCAACGGGTGGCTGGGCATTGCCGGCATCTCGATCGATAGCGACGGCCACATCTTCACCGGCTACGTGAAGCTGAACGACACCTATTTCGAAACGTCGTACTACAACGACCCCGTGTGGAAACAGAGCGTCGTGTGTCAGGAACTGGGGCACGTCATCGGCCTCGACCATCAGGACGAGGACTTCAACAACGAGCCGTTGTTCAGCTGCATGGATTACCAGGATCCGCCGTTCCCAGAGCCGGACAACCATGATTTTGGGGTACTCGAGGACATCTACGCGCACCTCGATACATTCAACTCGTACATCACCGAGAGCGGCGGCGGTGGCGGCGGTAACTGCAATGCGCCGCCGGGGAAAGGCTGCAACAAGGTCGGCGTGCCACAGGGCGAGAATCGCGGCGAGTGGGGTATTTCACTTGGCCGGCGTGGCGCGAAGGAACGGTTCCTCCGCATCGACCCCGACGGAACACGCCACGTCACGTTCGTGACCTGGGTGCAGGGCCGCTAGTTGCACCACTTTCGCATGCGGCGGGTGCGACCATCGGCTCAATGGCCGTGGTTCGCACTCGCCCTTGCGCTGGCAGTGGGGTTGGCCGTCCTGAGCGGCGCCGCGCAAACATCGACGATCCTCACCAACGGACGAAATCTCCAGGTCCCAATCAATCACGGGCTCCCCGATAAGTCGCTCGATTTCACGTTCTGCCGCCTGCGATATCAGAACATCCGCCGGGCGAGAAAATCCGGCTGGGGCGACGACTATCCGCAGGCGGACTACAACTTCCTGGTGCGGATATCCGAGCTGACCAAGACGCGCATCAGCCGATGGAAAAACGGCGATCCCGGCTTTGCGAACGTCACGCCGAAGGATCCCGATCTCTTCCGCTGCCCGTACATACGCATGCAGAACGCGGCGAACTATGACTTTTCACCCGAAGAGACCGTTCTCATGCGCGACTATCTGCTGAAGGGCGGCTTTCTCTGGATCGACGACAACTGGGATCCCGACTTCGAATACATCCGTCCGAATCTCGAGCGCATTCTCCCCGGCGCGCGGATCGTCGACCTGCCGGTCGATCATCCGCTGTTCTCGACCGTGTACCGCCTCAATCCGCTTCCCCAGATTCCATCGATGAATTCCTGGATGCGTACGGGTGAGAGTTCCGAGATCGGGCCATCAACCGTGCATTACTACGGTGTATTCGACCCCCAGGACAGGTTGGTCGTGCTGGTCAGCATGAATTCGGACGTCTCCGACAGCTGGGAGCGGGAAGGTGACAATCCGTCCTACTTCGATGTCTTCGGGCGAGAGGGGTATGCCCTTGGTGTGAACGTGGCCGTCTACGCGATGACACACTGAACCGCCACCTTGTGCTAGCCAATTAGCATGTGCTAGCGTATTCGCACATGACACCCAGGACGAGTCCCAGGGCGCCCGATGCCGACAGTCTCGGACGCCGCGAGCGGCAGATCGTCGAGGCGGTGTACCGGCTGGGCCGCGCCACCGTCGCGGAGGTGCGCGCGGAGCTGGCCGATCCGCCGTCGTACTCGTCGGTGCGCGCGATGCTCAACATCCTCGAGAACAAAGGCCATCTTCGACATGTGACCGACGGCCTGCGATACGTCTACATGCCTGTCGTCGCCCCGGCGGACGCGAGCCGGTCCGCCCTCGCGCATGTCGTGCGCACGTTCTTTGGCGGATCAACCGCTGAGGCGGCGTCGGCGTTGTTCGATCTGCCCGATCGAAAGAATTCGCGCCAGGAACTCGAGCAGCTGTCCCGTCTCGTCAAAGATGCATTGAAGAAGGAAGGGAGATGACCGTGACGAGCATCCTCATGGACATCCTGATTCGCAGCGCCGTGCTCCTGGCGCTCGCGTGGGTCGTCGCAGCGTTGTTGCGTCGCCGCTCGGCCTCCGTGCGTGCGTTCGTCTGGACCGCGGCCTTTGCCGGCCTGCTCAGCGTGCCGATGCTGGCAATCGTCGGCCCGTCGTGGCCGATCGCCGTGTTCGACCCGCCAGCAGCGACCGCAAGAGCCGAGGTGTCGTCAACGACCGTTATTGGTCTGCCCGAGGAGCCAGTTCGGGAGTCGACTGCATCGACCCACATACCAGCGGCGGCGTTTCCAGGCCTGCTGACCGAAACGCTGCACGCTGAGACAAGTGCGACCCCGACGGCGACGTCCTGGTCCAGCTGGGCGCTGCTGGTGTCAGTGGTCATGTCAGTGATCCTCGCCGTGCGCCTTCTGCTTGGCTATCGGCGAGTAGCGGCGATGGTTCGGTGCTCGCAGCCGCTCGAACCTGAATCGTCCTGGCGCTCGCTCGTTGATGGCGTTCGCGCCGAGCTGGGCATCCGACGCACAGTGTCGACGCGTCTGGCGGCAGACGTCAGCGTGCCAGCGGTGTTCGGAATCGTTCGCCCGACCCTGCTGTTGCCGCTTGACGCCGACTCCTGGCCGACTGACGTCCGTCGCGTGGTGGTACTGCACGAACTTGCGCACGTCGCGCGATGGGACGCCGTCGGTCAGCTCGTGACCTCGGTCGCCTGCGCTGTGTACTGGTTCGTGCCGTTCGTCTGGATCGGTGCGAAGCGTGCCGCACTCCTGCGAGAGCGCGCGAGCGACGATGTGGTGCTGAGGGCGGGGATTCAGCCAGGCCGGTACGCCGCCAACCTCGTGACGCTCGTGCGAGAGGCAGGCGGCCCGGGCCTGACCGAGACGGCACTGGCGATGGGACAGCCGTCGCGCGTGCAGGAACGGCTGGTGGCCATTCTCGATCCGGTCGAACGCCGCGAAGCCGTCGGTCGGCGCCGGGGTCTTCTGCTCGGCACGCTGGCGGTCTCTGTCATCGTCGCCACCGCCGCCGTGGACCTCGTCGCGCGCACGCCGGCGCAGGTCGCTCCAGTTGCACCTCCTGCCGCTCGGCCCGCCATCACGCCGATTCGAGCCGACGCTCCGGCGCCACTCACTCAGCCGGAGCGATTCTCGCGGCCGGCCACGACTCCGGCCGCCACTCCGCCGGCGGGCCAATCGGCGCAGCCGAAGGCGGGCACGATCTGCGATGGCGATCTGAGGAACAGCTCCACGTCCCGTCAGGAGAACGACGGGCGGCGCCGCCTCACGGTGAAGCTGGAAGGGGCAGGGTGTTCGGTCGATCTGCAGACCGAGGGCAAGATTGATTTCAACGCCGACTTCTCGGACGTCGCGGCCATTTCCCCGGGCGGATTCTTCCGGCTCGACGTTACCGCCCGCGGTGTCCGGCGACAGATAGCACTCGAGCCCAGGAATGGATCGCTCACGCGCATCTGGCGAGTCGACGGCAAGGAACAGCCGTACGACGCCGCCGCGCGGGCCTGGTTCGCGACGTTTCTCGTCGAGCTCGATCGCCGGACGGCGATCGGCGCCGACGTCCGCCTGCCGCATCTCCTGAAGCAGGGAGGTCCGACCGCCGTTCTGAACGAAACCGCGTTGATGCCGAGCGACTATGTGCGCAATCGGTATTACGTTGCGCTCAATCAGGCGACGACACTCTCCGCGGCCGATCTGACGCGCATGCTGACGCAGGCGTCTGCCATGACGAAGTCCGACTACTACAGCGCCGAGCTCATTGGCAAAGTCGCGGCGGCGCGCCTGGACGACGCCTCGGTACGGAGAGTCGTCGCCGGGATGGTCGACAAGATGACGTCAGATCATTACCGGGTCGAATCGATCAAGCGTCTTACGGCGGCGGGGAGGCCGACGACCGCGGAGCTGGACATGCTCCTGAACTCCGTCCCGCGGATGACGTCTGACTTCTACAAGCAGGAGGCCCTGTCGCATCTCGTCAGGCAGACGCAGCTCACTGGCGAGCAGCAGGCGCTCGTGGCAAAAACTGCCGCGACGATAGACAGTGACCACTATGCCGCTGAGTTTCTGAAGACGCTGATCCGTTCGGGTCCGCTCACCCCATCCGCCGCGCGTGGCTTCACTGAGGCGCTGGCGGCAATCAAGGGAGGCCACTATTTCGTCGATGTCATTACGGCGTGGCTTCGTGCGCAGCCGTATACGGCAGGCGAAGCGAAGGCCGTCATAGCGGCCGCGGGCGCGATCACCTCCGACCACTACCGAACCGAAGGACTCTCGCGGATTGTGGATCTCTGGCCGGTGACGGCCCCGGACCTCATGCTGGCGGTCGACGCGTCGAAGTCGATTCCGTCTGATCACTACAAGAGCGCCATCCTGTCGCGGATCGCTCGTCACAAGTCGTCGAACGATGCGGTCCAGAGCGCGGTCCTCGAGGCGTCCCAGGGTCTGTCGAATCACTATGCGGACCAGGTGCGACGGGCAATCAGGCGCTAACGGTCGGGGGCCCTACATCGGCCCCTACCCAGTTCGGTGCAGCGTCCGCGACAGCGTTTGGATGTCCCGTTCGACGGCGACGAAGGCGTCGACGACATCGGGATCGAAGTGCGTGCCGCGCTGCGCACGAATCATGGCGACGGCCTGTTCGTGCGGCAGCGCCGCGCGGTAGGGTCGCGTCCCGACGAGAGCATCGTAGACGTCGACGACGGCCAGCACGCGCCCACCGACCCGGATCTCTCACCGCCTGTCGAGACGATCGCGGTATTTCGTGAAGTGCTGGCGCGGATTTCGATTGCGTGGCGCGAACCCTTCGGGCCCTTCGGGTTCGCGAGGCGAGCCTGACCCCGGGGTCCCCATCGCGCCCGCGCGATGGGGTGGCGTGGCTCGCCCCACAACGTGCTACGCGCATCTGGAAGATGCCCTCTAGAGGTGGCCGAACGCGGCCGCAAACGACCCTTCGTCCCACGGCAGCGCCCAGGGATTCGCGCCGGCTTTGACATAGCGTGCGTACCCCCGTGACTGGCCGGCAACGATGAACGCGATCGGCCGATCGTCGAGCAGTGCCGCCACTGCATGGCCGTCACGCGACCAGAGAAGCGACCAGCGGCCGTGGCGTGGATCGGGCGGTGCGCCTTCTACGTGTGCGATCGGCAGCGGCGGCGGTGCCGACGGGCCGCGATAGGTGGCGAAGTCCGGAACCGGCGGTGCGTCTGATGTATTCAGGACCCAGCACGCGACTTCGGGGCGAGTTTCCCCCGGCCGGGAAAGATAGAGCCAGACGCTATCGATTTCCTCGTGAACGACGGCCGTTCGTCCCGATTCTTCAGATCGGGCGCTGATGATGTCCGTATTCACGCGCGATGTCTGTCGGTCGTGCGTACGCGGCGAGAGCGGATTCTGGCCGCCAGTCCCGCGGCGAGGCCGCCGCCGAGCAGCAGCACCGACGCGGGCTCCGGCACTGCGACGGATGGAGCGACGCGGAAGACGGCGGCGCCGCCTCCCGCACTCGCGCTGGCGAGATTCATGATGGTCAACGAGTGTGCGCCGGGACCGAGGTCCACCAGCAGCCGGCTGTAGGAGGGATCGCCAAGCGCACAGCCGATGTTGTTGCCGCACTCGCCTTCGTCTGTCGGGAGCGACGAGACACCCACTGAGACGAGGTTGTCGAACAGCTCGAACGTGTCGCCCGACAGGAACAGATCGAGAACCGTGACGGTGGCCGGACCGGAGAACGTCCACGGCGGCGCGAGCGCGTCGGACGCCAGAGGATTCGTCGTCGCGACGCATCCCCCGAAACAACCCGCGGCGGAGCCACCGGCATCGAACTGGAATGCGAGCCAGCTGCCGTCCAGCGTGATGGTCGTGGCAGATGCCGATCTGGCGGAAAGCACGAGGAGAAAGAGTCCGACGACAACGAATCTGGTTTTCATGACGGCTTCCACATGAGCTGGCGGGCGCGACGATCGCGACCCGAAGAGAATGCGACGCGCGCAGCAAGTATCGAGCCCGACAGGGCAGGTCGACGCAGATTCTGTGCAGCTGACCGAAGGAGCGCCGGTGCAGCGACTTAACGATCGCAGCGCAACACGTTCGCGGCGAAGGCACTGCCGCCCGCCGGCTGGTTGTTCAAGCATCAGCCGACTTTTGTCACAACCGCCAGTGCTGGCGGGCCAGGCCGCGTCAGCAGGTATCTCGGCTCCGCCGGCCGCTCGGCACGCCCACGGAGGTTCGGCTGGCCTGTTCGGTAGTGGCACGTTCGAGATCGTCACGTGTTGCTGTCGTGCCAACCGGTGTTCCCGCGTCTGCGACCCGCTGCATTCGGCCCTGGTGACCGAGTCGGCCGGCTTCGCGAGACACCTGCTCGTTCATCCGCCGAGGGGCTCCTCCGGCACCTGTGGGTGGCCCAGCGCTAACAAATCGCGGGGGCCTGGTGTCTTTAGGCTCTGAGAACCCCGATGCCGATCGCAGCGGTCCGAGACGGCGGCGCTTTGCCCCAGGAAGTCGAGGAGTTGTTCCTCGAGCACTGCCAGATGATCCATCGCACGGCGTATGGCATCACCGGCCATCGGCAGGATGCGGAAGACGTGCTGCAGTCCATCTTCGTGAAGCTGCTGCAGCGCGGCGTCACCCCGGAGATCATGCAACACCCCGCCCGGTATCTCCATCGCGCGGCCGTCAACCTCTCGCTCAACGTGCTCCGCACCAGAAAGCGCCGCAGGCTGGTCGACGGCATCGATGCCCTCGAGATACCGGCCCCGGGCGGGAAGCGCGAGGACACGCGTGAACCCGATGAGCAGCACCATCGGTTGATGGAGGCCTTGGCCAGCCTGAAGCCACGGGCACTGGAGATCCTGCTGCTGCATTACAAACACGAGTACACCGACGCGCAGATTGCAGCGCTGCTGGGCACGTCGAGAGGGGCGATCGCGGTGGCGCTCTTCCGCATCCGCGCCCGCCTCAGGAGGCTGTTGAGATGAAGGATTTCATAGACCGGCATCTGCCGTCGCCGTCGCACATGGAATTCGTGGCCGCACGCGATCGCGTGCTCAATGAGCTGCGCGCGGCGCCACCGCACCTTCTGAAAGCGCGCCTGGATGACGCGCCGCCAGCAGTATCGTGGGCGACGCCTCTTGCCACGGTGCTGCGCACGGCGGTGCCGCTTGCCGCCGCGGCCGCACTCATCGCCATCGTGGCAACGCCATCGTTGTGGCGCGGCGACTGGCTCGCGACCGTCGAGGCGGCGGATGGATCAACGTACACGCTGAAGCCGAACGAGGTGATGCGCGCGCCAGCCGCCGATGGAGCGATGTTGACGCTGGTTGACGGATCCCGCGTCGAGATGCGCGCGGCGTCCGAGCTGTCGCTGGACCGGGCGGCGGATGGACTGGACATTCGCCTCCGCGGCGGCGACATCATCGTCAACACCTCGGCACGCCGTGACGGACATCTTTATGTGCACACGAGAGACATGACCGTGGCGGTGGACAGCACTGTGTTCCTCGTGAATGCCCGCGCCGACGGATCGCGTGTCGCCGTTATCGAGGGCGAAGTGCGGGTGCGTGAGGGAGAGACTGTCGAGAAACGCCTGCGTCCCGGTGAAGAGGTGGCCACCAGTCCGACGATCGCTCTCAGGCCAGTGACAGAGGACATCACCTGGAGCCGGAACGCAGGCGCTCACCTGACCGTCCTCGAATCGTTCAGAAAGGGCATGGCCCAGACCGCTGGCCCGCTCACGCCGCTGACCCGGCAGGCGGACGTGGCCGCCGCGCAAACGCCCGGCGCCAGTGCCGCCCCGCAGGAGTTCGAGGAAGCGTCGATCCGCGAATGCGATCCCGACAATCTGCCTCCATCGTTGATAGGTGCCAGGGGTGGCGGCGCCAACAGCGTGATGATGACGCCGGGCCGGTACTACGCGCTCTGCGTCACACCGGCGACGCTGATCCGCGCCGCGTATGGGTACCGCGGCGCTGAAATTGACGCCCTGCTCCCTGGCGGCCTCCCGGCCCCACGCGGCGGGCGCGCGCCGATTCGCGGGCGGTTCGGCGTCGTCGGTTCGATCGGCCAGGAGAGCGGTCTCCGGGTCCGCGGCGGCCCCGACTGGGTTCGCAAGGAGCAGTACACGATTGAGGCCGTCGCAGACAGCGCCACCGACACGGCGACGATGGCGGGCCCGATGCTCCGCGCGCTGTTCGAGCGGCGCTTCAAGCTCGAGACACACGTCGAGACCGAGCAGACACTTGCGTACAACCTCGTCGTCGCTCCAGGTGGCCTCAAGATCAAACCCGTACCAGCCGGCTCGTGCGAGGTTCCACCACAGGCCGGATCGCCACCGACTACGGTCCGCAGGGCCGACGGAACGGTCCAAGTGTCGAACACCATACTGGTCAATGGCATGCCGCGGCCGATACCGCGCCCGCTGACCGAGCTTCGCCGTGCCGCAAAACCGAGCTGCGCGGAGCTGGAAGGGCCTAACGGACCGAACTGGGTCATGTTGGCAGGCGAGGCGACGTTCGGCGAGTTGACGCAATTCCTGCGCGCCCGTCTGGGCAACGGCATCGGCGTCACCGACAAGACCGGCATCAGCGACAAGTTCAACTGGGATCTGGAGTATCTCGTCGACGCGAACGCCGGGCCGGGGGGCACCAGCGGCGTCATCCCTGTCGCGGATGCGAACGTGCCCCGCGCCCCGACGATCTTCGATGCGCTCGAACAGCAGCTGGGACTGCGGCTGGAGCCGATTCAAGTTCCGCGCGAATATTTAGTGATCGATGCCATCGAGAGGCCGGGACCCAATTGAAGCAATAGTCAAAAGCGGTCGGCTAGGCGCGTCAGCAGGTATCTGGCTCCGCCGGCCGCTCGGCACGCCCGCACAGGTTCGACTGGCCTGGTCGGCAAGCGTGACGTTCGAGATCGTCACGCTTGCTATCGTCCGATCGGTGTCCCCCGTATGCGACTAGTACCCCGTCGCAGGGATTTTGATCGATTGGAGCGGCGGTAACTGGTCGGGCGCGACCAGGAGTCTGATACTGCGTGGTTGCCCTGCCACTCGATCAATGAGGC